>JAXKFZ010000323.1:0-3326 GCA_036550635.1 Collinsella sp.
CGCGGAGTTCCTCCTCGGTCATCTTCTCAAACTGGGGCTCAAGACCGTTGATCTGGTCGACGATCTTGTAGTAGCGCTTAAGGTCCTTATCGGATCCAAAGGACAGCAGCTTTGACATGAATCCCATGTGGTTTTCCTTTTTGGCCATCGCCCACGCCGTGCAGCTGCGGGCGAGTTAAACACAGATGATTGTACTTTAGCCAAACAAGGCGCGGCCTATACGGTCGACCTCGACCGCCACGTAATAACTATGACCAACCTGCCGCAATGGAACAGGTTTATTTTGGCAGGTTTTATCTGAGCAAACGCCGTCTCTCTGCCATTTGGTGCCACGGGGACAGGTTAGCTTGCACCAATAAAAGAAAAGGGCCGCGCACCCAAATGGGTGCACGGCCCTCATGCCATGAATGCGAGTGATTCCGCGGCGAGCTATTTACTCAGCAGCCTCGGTGGTCTCGGCCTCGGCAGCGGCCTCCTCGACGGGAGCCTCTGCGGGAGCCTCGGCGGCCTGCTTGGCAGCCTCCTCGGCAAACTTAGCAGCACGCTTGGCCTTCTCGGCAGCCTTAGCCTCAGCGGCGGCCTTGCGAGCGGCCTCGGCCTCAGCAGCCTTGGCAGCCTTGGCAGCCTTGGCCTCCTCGGCCTTCTTGAGCTGGGCGGCAGCGGCGCCACCGAACTTGTCGGCGAAGCGCTGGACGCGTCCACCGGTGTCGACGAACTTCTGCTGGCCGGTGTAGAACGGGTGGCACTCGTTGCAAAGCTCAACCTTCATCTCGGACACGGTAGCGTGCGTCTTGAAGGTGTTGCCGCAGGAGCACGTCACCGTGCACTCGACATACTGGGGATGGATACCCTGCTTCATGGTAGGACTCCTTATTGGTCAGGCGCTGGTTACCGATCAGCGCATAAGGCGTCTTGGTTTCCGACCAAGACAACAAACTCGGCTATGGTACCACGGCGCCGCGTGTCCCACAAAAGGTTCACGGTCTTTTCGGAACGACATGAGCTGGACCTTAAATATCAACTTCATCCGAACACTCCCCCACATTCATCTCTCGTATGTATCGAGGTATTCCTGCTTGAGCGTCTGCGAGGACGACTTGATCTTTTCCACGAGCGTGCCGGCCTCGATGAAGTAGAACGAGTTGGTAAGGTCTGCCAGGTCGTCGAGCAGGTGGCTTGAGATGAGCACGCTGCGTCCCCGCGCCACCTCGCTGCGCATCGCGTCGCAGGAGGTTTTCCGCTTTCCCGGATCGAGGCCGTTCAGCGGTTCATCGAGGATAAGGTACGGGCAACCGGTCGATATCGCCATGGCAAGCTTTACCTGCTGCTTCATTCCTGTCGAGAGTTTACGGGTCGGCTTGTCGAGATATGGGGAGATTCCGAGGGAGCTGCAGAGCGAGTCGATGTCGGCGGCCGATTTCCACGCCTCCCTAACGAAAGCAAGGTGCTCGATGGCCGATAGCGTGGGATAGAGATCCGTGCCGCCCGAAGAGCTCAGGTAGACGAGTTCTGCAAATTCGGCTGATCGACGTTGGCTGATTCCGTCTGCCGCCAGGCTTCCCGAGCGGATGCGGGTGGGAAATTGGCCCGACAGCGCTTCAAGAAGGGTGGTTTTCCCCGAGCCGTTGGGAGCGACGAGCCCCGCCGCCGTTCCCGGGCTCAGGAAAAGCGATCCGATCGAAAGTATCGTCGTGCTCCCGTATCCCACGCTCACGTCCAGGAGCTCAAGCCCATGGTGCTTTTTAGCGGGTCCGGCCTGTTTGGGCGAACGCGTCACAACGGCGCCGACCGCGAAAAGGACCGCGACGTATACCAGGGCCACGGCAAGCATCGATGCGCCGCCCGAACCGGAGCCGATGAATTCTGTCGGGAAGCATCCTACGTAACCCGTTGCCTCGATAGGCGAGAACACGGCCAGCGGCAGGAGCTCGAGCGCGGCATTATGCCCCAGTGCCGAATCGGACAATAACGGGAATGCCGGGGCCGCGACAAGCAGCGCGGAGGTAAGGGGGCCCGCGAAGACGCGCCTCGTTGCGGTCGATAGGACGACGGAACAAACGGATATCAAGGTTCCGCCCGCGAGCAGCGCGAGAAGTATGGTCGTGAAGACGTTTCCCGCGGTCGTGGTAGTGAGCGCGCCGTTATGGAAGAAGGCGATCGGGTACCCGATCTGCCCGAAGCCGTTTAGGGCCAAGGCGTAAATACTCCCGGGCGCAAGGCCGGCGAGGAGCATCGCGGTCCCCGCGCCAATTATCGAAAACACGGTTTGGATAAGGCGCCGGAATTTGGGCACGGGCGCCTTTGCCGCCAGGGTCCCGGGCCTTGTGGCGCCGAGCACGAGTATCGACGAGAGAAGGAAGGGGATGAAGGGAAGGAAGGACGGCGCCTGGGCAATGGCGTAGGGCAGGAAGGAGAGGAACGGCAGGTCGTTTGCGGAGGCCGGGATATCCGCGATGCCGGAGCTGCTCAGAGCGCGGCAATATGCGAGCTCTGCGTCATTGGTCTCCTGGTCCCCCACGATGGACCCGGATTGGAAGCCCTCGTCCATGAGCGCGTAGTAGCTCTCGGCAGAGTCGAGAAAGGCGGCGTCGGTTTGAGCGGCGAGGGCGGCGTTCGCGTATCTTGCAAGCTCAGCGTCATCTTGCTGCTCTGGCGATAGGTCTGTGCCGCTGGCCTGGGGCGCGCGCGTATTGAATGCGTCGACAAAGCCCTGCATGCCCTGCTTCATAAAGAAGGGGCCGTAGATGGGTGAATTGAACGCAATGGGGACGGAAAAGGCTGCAGCAAGAACGAGCGTGGAAATCCATACGGCCTTGTCTCTTAGGATTAGTTTGAGAAGAAGTCGACAGTACATTCAGAAGCACCTGCATTCCTCAAAGAATCGTTAGATTAAAAGTAACAGACCGGATGAAGATACGTGCGACGGGGGCGAGGCGAATGGCTGAGCGGTATCGATACGCGGGTTCAACGGTATCACATTGGCCACATAGATTTTTAACTTGCATTTCTACCCGCCCTTTTCGTAGAGTCGCCGATACGTGCTTAGCGCACCTTCGGCGCGTCCGGCAGGCTTTGCGAAATGGGATCCAGGAGACTTCGGCGCAGCATCATCTTGCGGAATGCTTCTAATGAGCCTCCCATCCTTCAAAAACAGAATCTCATCGCACAGCCTATCGACCGAATCTAAGATGTGGGATGACATGATGATGCACGTACCAGAATCGGCCAGCTTCCTGAGAATCTCGGAATGCAAGTCCACCCTGCTGGGGTCGAGCGCGTTCATGGGCTCATCTAATAGAAGGTACCGCGCGCCCGTCGCATACGCA
>JAXKFZ010000324.1:0-6885 GCA_036550635.1 Collinsella sp.
ATCATCGCCAGAGGTTTTCTTATTCTGGGCCTCGAGCTGCTCGGAGGTAATGGTGCCGGTATAGCCCAAGATATGACATGCCGTCTCGCCATATGGATACTGGCGCTCGGTACGCTCGGCAATCTTGACGCCCGGGAACTCGCCGGCATGCTCCTGAATATAGGCAACCGTGGAGCGACGGACGTCCGTCGCGATGGTATGCAGGCTCTGGGCGCCCTCTGTATTGTCCTGAATATTGCGAAGGACCGCCACGTAAGGCATTCCAAGCACGTTGGCAAGATGGCGAACCAGAACCTCATCCTCGGCAAGGTCGCGGTAGGCCACGACAGCAAGTGAGGGACGGTTCTGGACAAGCGCCACGCCATTGCGGTCGAGGATGCGGCCGCGCACAGCGGGTGTGGTAACGGTGCGAGTCTGATTACTATTGGCCTGCTTCTCGTAATAGTCCGACGAGACCATCTGCATGCCCCACAGCTTGACGGCAAGCGCCGCAAACATCGCGCCCACACCCGTGGTGAGGATGGAAAAGCGGCCCTTAAAGGCGGTCGCCGCGGTATTGCCCTCGCCCTCGGTGGCGCGTGGGGCCGTTCCATGCTGCGTATCGTAGGTAAAACGGGAATCGCCACGACGCATGATGACCAGCGCGACCACGATGGCCACAACCAGCACGATACCGGCGATAATAACCGTCATCTGGGAAGACATCTACGGGCCTCCCCTATTTGAGCTTGCGGGTCTTGGGCTTAAAGCGCATACCCGTCTGGCGTCCGCCACGTGCGGAGAATCCATAGCCGGACTGCGGCACGACGCCGGACATCAAAAACGGAATGGCAACCAGACCCGTCAGGATCGAGGACGGCAGCGCATGGCCGAAGATCGCCACGACAAAGCTCGTCTCCAAACCCATAAACAGCAAGATGATGCTGTAGATCACATTAATGACGAGCGCAAAGGCGCCCACGGTGACGCCGCGCGCACTCGGGGTACCGCCCGTCTGACCGACGGCGCTGTGCACCAGGGCAAAAGAACCCACGGTCAGCAGGAGCGACATAACGCCCACCGGCACGGCAGCGGACAGGTCATAAAACAAGCCGCTGCAAAAACCGCACACGACGGCACGGGTCGGGTCGCCCGAGAACACGCTTAGGCACACCAGGATAATCATGAAGTTGACGCGACCGCCCGCAATGGAGATCTGCGGTGCCAGGCCTGCTTGCAGCAGCACGCACACAATGGCGGCGATCACAAACGTGCGGGAGCTCATCCCCTGCTCGTGTAGATCCATGGACATGCCCCCTATTCGCTCGAGCCAGAATCGGTCGTCTCGGACGTGTCGGAACTGTCATCCGAGCTCTCGTCCTTCGTCTTGGTCGCAGCGTCGCGCGACGTTCCCTGCGGCGTGCTGTTGGCCGTGCTCACGTCCTCGTCCGAGGCCGACTGTTCGTCAGTCAGCGAGGTGATGACCAGCACTTCCTCGTTGTTCTCGGCCGTCGTCTGGGCGCGCACCACAATGGTGTAGTACACATCGTTTGCCGATTTCTCAACCGACGAGACGGTGCCGAGCGGTAGACCCTTGGGGAACACGCCACCGATGCCCGAGGTCACGATGATGTCGCCAACCTTAACATCGGAGTCGACGCTCACGTACTCAAGACGCAGCGTGCCGTCAGCCTGACCCTGCAGCATGCCCTGGGCGCGCGTATCCTGCACCATGGCGGACACGCCCGAGTTCTCGTCGCCAATCAGGCGCACGGTCGACGTTTTGGCCGATACCTCGATAATCTGGCCGATAACACCGGCCGAACTCGTCACAGGCATGTTGATGGTAAGCCCGTCGGCAGAACCCTTATCAATCGTGACGGTCGAGGTCCAGGCATCGCCCGAGGCACCAACGATACGAGCTGCGGTCGATTTAAGGTTGTAGGTCGACTGCAGGCCGACCAGCCCCTCCAGGCGCTCGGCAGTCTTTTGAGCCTCAGAAAGCTCGGCGACCTTAGAGGTCAGTTCCTCGTTTTGCTTCTTAAGCTCGTCAAGCGTGTCCTGCGACGCCGTAAGGTTAGAGAACACGTTGCCAATCGCATTGAAGGGAGCCGCCACAGCCGAGCCCACAAAGCGCACCGGCGAGGCAATCGTCGTTACGCCCGAACGCACGGCATGAATCGGTCCTGCCTCGCCCTCGCGGATGTAAAACGTGAGCAGCAACACCGAAATCAGGCTGAAAACAATCAACGGGCGCATACCCGTTGATTGTCGCTTGGTATTCAGATTTGTGGAGAAACCCGAAGATCGTGCCAAATGGAATCCACCTTTTGGAAATTAAGCATTGGTCTGGACGAAGCCGCCATCAAACGCATTGGCCTCGAGCACGCGGGCGCAGCCGTTAACGACGTTATCGAGCGCCGTAGGACTGACGTTGACCGAAACACCGGTCTCATCGCGCAGGCGCACGTCGAGACCGCGCAGCAGCGCGCCGCCACCAGTCAGCAAAATGCCGTAGTACATAAGGTCCGAGGCAAGATCGGGCGGCGTAGCGTCGAGTGCGTCCTTGACGGCCTTGGCCATCTCGTCGAGTGGCTTGTTGAGTGCGCGACGAATCTCCTCGCTCTCGATGCGCACGGTCTTGGGCAGACCAGTGATCACGTCGCGGCCGTTGACCTCGACATCGAGCTCGTCCTTGAGCGGCACGGCGGAGCCGACCTTGATCTTGATGTCCTCTGCCGTACGCTCGCCGATGGCCAGGTTGTAGGCATCACGAACGTGCGTGAGGATGGCCTGATCGAACTCGTCGCCGGCAATACGGATGGACTGCGAGACGACGATGCCGCCCATAGCGATAACGGCAACCTCGGTGGTACCGCCACCGATGTCGATGACCATGGAGCCGGTGGGCTCCTCGACGGGCAGGTCGGCGCCGATAGCGGCAGCCATGGGCTCCTCAATCAGGTAGGCCTGGCGAGCGCCAGCCTGGATCGTGGCCTCAAAGACGGCACGCTTCTCGACCGACGTGACGCCGGAGGGAACGCAGACGACAACGCGCGGACGCGGGGTCCACGGATAGCGCTTCTCGGACGCCTTGTCGATAAAGTAGCGAAGCATGGCCTCGGTAACATCGAAGTCGGCGATGACGCCGTCCTTCAGGGGACGAACAGCCACGATGTTGCCGGGCGTACGGCCGAGCATGCGCTTTGCCTCGATACCGACCGCCAGGATGCGCTCGTCGTTCTTGTCGATGGCGACAACAGAGGGCTCGCGGATGACGATGCCCTTGCCGCGCACGGAGACAAGCGTATTTGCGGTGCCGAGGTCGATGGCGAGATCGCCCGCATAGCTACCGAAGAACATATCCATCAAAGAAAACAACGCAACTCCTGATGTGTTGGATGATTGCTGGAAAACTACTAGTTCATGATACTAGCGCAAGCCCGGCACCTCACTTGCGGTGAAGCACCGGGCAAAACTAAATCCCATAAGGTCACTACTGGTTGTCAGCAGCCGAGAAATCCATATCGAGCGAGGAAACGGCCCAGCCGATATGGTTGTCGGAGCGCACGAATTGGACGGTGTACTCCTGCTCGCCGCCCTTGGACAGCGACGCCTTAACCTTGGCGGTCGTCTCGGTCATGGACTGATCCATGCCCTCGACGGACACGGTGGCACCCTGCGGAATCGAGGAGATGATCATCGACTTAGCGTCCTCGGACAGGCTCGAGGCCAGGCAAGACTCGGCCTTTGCGGTGTCACCGTCGCCGGCAGCCTGGAACAGATCGGTAACCACAGATTCCTGAGACGGGAAGCCAAAGCCGCGCGTGTAGGCAAAGCCCAGACCGCCCGCGGCGATCAAAATGAGCAGAAGCAGCACAATGAAGACTTTGAGACCCGTGTGGCGATGGCGACGACGGACCTTGGCCTGCTTACGATCCTGACGGTCCTGCTGGACCATCTCGGACTCGGACAGCGTAAAGAAACCGGTGTCCGAGGGATCGGGCATAAACTGACCGGTCGCGCCCGTAGGATCGAGCGGATCGACGGCAGGAGAGTCCATCGCGGGCGCCGGAGCCGTGGCCATAGCCGTCTGGGCAGACAGTGCGGCAAGCGAATCGTGTACGCGGGCAAGCTCATCGGCCTGCTCGGAGGTGAGCTGGTAGATGCCATCGGCAGTGGCAGCGTTAAAGGCGTCGAGTGCGTCGGACGGACGGCCGGCGGCAGAAAGCGCCTGACCCATGCCGGCGTTGAGCGCACGCGTGTCGTCGCGGGGGCCGGCAAAGTCGATAGCCGTGCGGTAGGTCTCCACGGCATCCGCCGGACGGCCGAGCTTAATGAAGCAACGACCGAGCTCGCCGAGTGCGGCGGCAGGAGCCGGATTGGCGCCGTCGATGGCGGCCTGACGGAAGGCAGTACCCGCGTTGGCATAGTCGCCAGACTGGAACAGCGCATTGCCCAGGCCCAGATAGGCCTTGAACGGCGTGGCATAGGAAGCATCCTGCGTAGCAGCAGAGAACGCCTGAGCGGCCGTCGCGTAGTCGCCCACGGCGGCGAGCGCCTTGCCGCGGTTGGTGAGCAGCGCGCCGCGCTTGCCGTAGGTGCCGTCATTGAGGGCGGCGGCATAGGCCTCGGCGGCCTCGGCATACATGCCCAGGTGCATCAAGGCGTTGCCACGGAGGTGATCGGCCTCGCCCATAATCTCATCGGGAGTCTTTGCCGCCCCAAGCATCTGGGCTGCAGCGGAAAAATCACCCGCGCGGTAAGCGGCGCGGCCCTGTTGGATCAGCTGGCTATTCAAGGAAGTCCCCTTTACTCGTGAACGATCTCGACATGGACGATCTCGTCGCCGGCACGCAGCTGCGAAATCACATCGAGACCCTCGACCGTGGTACCAAAGACGGTGTACCCGGAATCGAGGTTATGCTGGGCACCCAAGCAGAAGTAGAACTGCGAACCCGCGGAATCGGGGTCCATGGAGCGTGCCATGGCAAGGGCACCATCGACATGGCTGTTGCGCGGATTGGTGGCAAACTCGCCCTTGATGCAGTAGCCGGGGCCACCGGTACCGGGCATGCCGTCGGGGCCCTCAAGACCGGCAGCGACGTCGGCGCCGGACATATCGCGGGTATTGGGGTCGCCGCCCTGAATGACAAAACCGGGCACATAGCGATGGAATTTAAGGCCATCATAGAAACCCATCGTGGAAAGCTCGCAGAAGTTCGCGACATGAATGGGAGCGCCCTCACCGTCAAACTTGACCTTGATGGTACCCTTCGACGTCTCGATAACGGCGCACTCGTCGCCGGCAAGCTGATACTCGGGCGTGTAGAGCTCTTTCTTAAAACCAAACATGTGGTTCCTTCCTCGTGCGTTTAAAGCATATTTGTACGAATTGTAGCAATAAGCATGGGCTTACATCAATTGCGCACGTAGGTTATGCCGGCTATGGCGAACTAATTATAGGAACGCTGCTGCGGCTTCCAGGAGCCCACGTTGGCGTCGTACTGATTCAGCGCGCTGTTGCCGCCCTGTGCGATGGGCGCCAGGATCTCGCTTTGGTGGGAACTCATCGACTCGCCATCGGGAATGGCCAGCGAGATATCCCAGCTCTGGCAGATTACGTCGACGCGCTCATACATCCACTCGGCAAGCTGCTTTAAGTGGGCGATGTCATCCGCATAGACTGTATCGTCCTGATACTTAAGGTTGTTAAGCTCATCTTGCGTCTTTTTGATCTGGTCGCGCAGGGCGTAGGCACTCTGCGACAGCTCCTGACGGGTGGACAGCGGCGTTCGGAGATAACCGTTGTTAAAGGAATCGATGACCTCGCCGATCTGGTCCTCGTCACCGTAGGACACGATGGTCTGATACAGACCGTCGAGCCTGGTATAGAGCTGATCATCGGTCAGCACGGTTTCTTCCTGGACCACCTCGGCAGAATCGTCCTGCTTGGTATCGTCCTCAGTCGCCTCGCCCTTTTGGCGCGTGGGGAAGGTGGTTTGTGCAGCCTGGCCAAACTGGTCGTAGAAGCCAGACATGACACCCATGGGATCGGCCGTCACGAACCAATAGGCACCACCGCACACAAAGGCAAGAACCGCGATGACGATGAGCGGCTTGGGGATATGACGCTTGTGCTTGTGATAGGCGTCCTCGTCGGGGTGCACCTTGCGCTTGGGTTTTTGAGCATCGTCATGCAGGGAAACGGGCGTGGGAATATCGACCTTGGGGATACCGAAATCCTTATCGAAAGCCGGCAGCACGCAGGTCTCGTTAGGATCGGCGGCGTCCGAAAGAACCGCGGCAGCCGAGGCGGGCGCATGCGGCACCTCGGTATCGATCTGCTCTTGCGTTAGGCGCGGAAAGCCCGCCGTGCGGCCCGCTGCCAGGTCGGATGCGGCCGCGTCCTCGGAGAGGATACCCGGAGCGGGGCGTCCGCATTTTGGGCACGTACGATCATGCGGAGAAAGACGGGCACCGCAGCCCTCGCAGAACACGAACTCGGTGTGCTCGGGACCGTCGCCTGGACCCACATAGGCGTTGCAATAGGGGCAGAACGAGGCGCCGTCCTCGATAGTCTTAAGGCAATGCGGGCAGATCACGGCATCCTCTTTTCGAAGCAATTCAAACAATCGAGGTTAGAGCATAACATCGCCACGGCCCCACAGGAACAAGGCACCAATTCAACATCGCCAGGGCGCGTAGCTACTTCTTCTTTTTGCTTGGCATCGAGACTTTGATGCCTTGGGCGGACTTGGTCACACGAGAGCGCTTAACTCCGGTACTCTTCTTTTTCTTGGGCTGGGCCTGGGCCACGCCCTCGAGTGCGCGGGCCTCGGCCTCGCGAGCGGTGCGATCTTCGCGGCGCTGCGCCATGTCGGCGGCGACGCGCTTGGCAAAACG
>JAXKFZ010000325.1:0-2812 GCA_036550635.1 Collinsella sp.
CTGCAGGCTTAGCTCAACCTACGGTCGGATTGTGTGTGAAGACCAGCCATAGTTTTAAACGCCTGCGGCTGGGCGAGTAGATAGTAGGGAAGTAGTTTGAGCGCTACCGAAAGGAAGAACGATGAAGGTACGTCCTTCGGTCAAGAAGATGTGCGATAAGTGCAAAATCATTAGGCGCCATGGCAAGGTCCTCGTCATTTGCGAGAACCCCCGTCATAAGCAGCGTCAGGGTTAAGAGAGGAGACTACGTTGGCCCGTATTAATGGTGTCGACCTCCCGCGTGAGAAGCGCGTTGAGATCGGTCTGACCTACATTTACGGCATCGGCCGCACCACTGCGACGAAGATCTGCGTCGAGTGCAACGTTAACGTGGATACGCGCGTTAAGGACCTCACCGAGGATGAGGTTAACGCCATCCGCGATTATATCGATAAGAACCAGATCATGGTTGAGGGCGACCTCCGCCGTGAGCGCAACCAGAACGTCAAGCGCCTTATGGACATCGGCTGCAACCGCGGCCTTCGTCACCGCAAGGGCCTCCCGGTCCGCGGCCAGCGCACCCACACTAACGCTCGTACCCGCAAGGGCCCGAAGCGTCAGATCGGTGCTAAGAAGAAGAAATAAGGAGCGCTAGATAGATGGCTACTGCTAAGAAGAACGTTCGCGCTGCCCGTCTGAAGCGCGCGGACCGTAAGAACATTTCCGTGGGCCAGGCTCACATTCGTTCTACGTTCAACAACACGATCGTTTCGATCACCGATCCCCAGGGCAACGTCATTTCCTGGAAGTCGGCTGGCCAGGTGGGCTTCAAGGGCTCCCGTAAGTCCACGCCGTTCGCTGCCCAGATGGCTGCCGAGGCTGCTGCCAAGCAGGCCATGGAGCACGGTATGAAGAAGGTTTCCGTCTTCGTCAAGGGCCCCGGCTCCGGTCGTGAGACCGCCATCCGCTCCCTCCAGGCTGCTGGCCTCGAGGTCTCGAGCATCCAGGACAAGACCCCCATTCCGCACAACGGCTGCCGCCCCAAGAAGCGTCGCCGCGTGTAACTGAAAGGATCGTATCAATATGGCAATCGACAGGACTCCTGTTCTTAAGCGCTGCCGTCAGCTCGGGATCGATCCCGCTGAGCTCGGTTACAGCAGCAAGAAGGAATCTATCCGTCAGCCCAAGCGCCGTCGCAAGGAATCTGAGTACGGCATGCAGCTGCGCGAGAAGCAGAAGGTTAAGTTCATCTATGGCGTTCTGGAGAAGCAGTTCCACGGCTACTTCAACAAGGCCCGCAAGATGAACGGCGTCACCGGTGAGAACCTCATGATCATCCTTGAGTCTCGCCTCGACAACGTCGTCTTCCGTCTTGGCTTCGCCCGCACCCGCAAAGAGGCTCGTCAGTCCGTCCGTCACGGTCACTTCACCGTGAACGGCAAGCGCGTGGACATCCCGTCCTACCGCGTCAAGGCCGGCGACGTCGTCGCTGTCGGCGAGAAGTTCCGTGACCTCCTCCCCATCAAGGAGGCCCTGATTTCCTCCGAGCGCTTTGAGGTTCCTGGCTGGCTCGAGGTCGATATCGAGAAGCTGTCTGGTAACGTGCTCGCTCTGCCGACGCGTGAGCAGATCAGCGGTGATATCAACGAGCAGCTCATCGTCGAGCTCTACTCTAAGTAGTCCATCCGGGCTGCTGAGGCTGGAGGTAATACATGTCAGAATTCATTAGGCCTCAGGTTCAGGTCGAAGAGATCAACGAGACGTCTGCTCGTGTCTCCGTCGAGCCGCTCGAGCGTGGCTACGGCGATACGCTGGGTAACTCCCTCCGTCGCGTACTTCTGTCCTCGCTCGAGGGTGCCGCCGTCGAGGCTATTCAGATCGATGGTGCGCAGCACGAGTTCATGACCATCCCTAACATGGTCGAGGATGTCACCGACATCGTCCTGAATGTCAAGGGTCTTGTCTTCAGGGCTCTCGGCACGACCGACGAGGCGACCGCCACCATCTCGGTTGACGGCCCCTGCGAGGTCACCGGTGCGGACTTCTTTATTCCGTCCGAGTTTGAGCTGGTCAACCCCGAGCAGCACATCGCTACGCTCACCGAGGGTGGCCATCTCACCATGAGCATGCGCATCGGCTATGGCCGCGGCTATGTTTCTGGCGAGGCCAACAAGCGCGACAACGATCCCATCGGTGTGATCCACGTCGACTCGCTGTACTCGCCGGTTTCCCGTTGCGCCAAGCTCGTTGAGGCTTGCCGTGTCGGTCAGCACACCGACTACGACCGCCTTGTCCTCGAGATCGAGACCAACGGCTCCATCGCCCCGCGCGACGCCGTGGTCCAGGCTGCCAATATCATCAACCAGCATATGGCCGCCTTTATGAACCTTGCCGAGACCCCCGAGGTCGAGGAGGAGGCTTCGATCTTCGCTCCCGAGGTCACCAACGACAACGCCGAGCTGGACAAGCAGATCGAGGATCTGGACCTTTCCGTCCGTTCCTACAACTGCCTTAAGCGCGCCAGCATTCACTCGGTCCGTCAGCTCGTTGAGTTCTCGGAGAACGATCTGCTCAACATCCGTAACTTCGGTGTTAAGTCGATCGAGGAAGTGAAGGACAAGCTTGAGTCCATGGGCCTGAGCCTGAAGGCTTAATGCTTCGCATATTTGAGGAGAAACTAGACCATGCGTCACAACGTTAAGAAGGGCCTGAAGCTCGGCACCGATGCGAGCCACACCAAGGCCATGAAGAAGAGCCTTGCTAAGGCCCTCTTCGAGAACGACCGCATCAAGACCACCGAGACCCGCGCTAAGGCGCTGCGTTCGGTCGTCGA
>JAXKFZ010000060.1:0-2741 GCA_036550635.1 Collinsella sp.
GCTCACGGGATTGCCGGCGGCGTCGATCTTAAAGAGCTCAGGCGTCGCCCACATCTCGACGGAGTCACGCGAGACATAGATGGGCAGGTCGCCGATGATGAGAATGTCGCGCTCGTTGGCATAGGCCTTGAGGCGGCTCCACTGGCGATCGAAGAAGTACTGCGTCATCTGGTGGTAGAGCATACGCGCCGGATGGTCGGCGCAGACCTTGGCGGAAGCCTCACCGCGGGTGCGGAGCTCCGCGGGCCACTCCCAAAACGCCTTGAGACCGCACTCCTCTTTGACGGTCATAAACTCACAGTAGGGGATGAGCCAGTCCTCGTTGGCTTGGATAAAGTCATCGAAATCGGCCGGCTTGTCGGCAGCAAAGCGCTCGGCGGCGCGGTCGAGAATCTGACGGCGGCCGCCAAAGATGGCACCGTAGTCGACGTTACTGGGGTCAGAACCCAGGTACACGCCATCGATATCGCGCTGCTCTAGATACCCTGCCTCGATAAGCTCGGCAAAGTCGATAAAGTTGGGGTTGCCTGCGCGGGCCGAGAACGACTGATAGGGCGAATCGCCATAGCTGGTCGTCGTAAGGGGCAGAATCTGCCAGTAATGTTGTTTGCACGAGGCGAGAAAATCGACGAAGTCGTAGGCATTCCAGCCAAAGCCGCCGATTCCGTATGGTCCGGGCAGAGATGAGACGGGCATGAGGACGCCGCTTGCACGCTCCATGAATGCGCTCACCAACCTTCTTGTTGTGGGGTCGGCCTGCCGATGGGTGTGCAGTCCGCCTCCGATGTTCTGATTCGATACGCCTATTGTAAAACATGTTGTTTAAACATGTACAGGCAAGATAAAAAAGTTGGTCGATTTTCGGCGAATGGTTGCATGCCATGAAAAAGCCCCGACCTCACAACGTGAGATCGGGGCAAGAGCGGTATGTAGGTTTTTGCTACTCGGCGTCGGCGAAGCCGTTGGGGTTGTGGCTCTGCCAGTTCCAGCTATCGCGGCACATGTCCGCGATGTCGTACTGGGCCTTCCAGCCCATCATGCGCTCGGCCTTGGAGGCATCGCACCAGTTGGCAGCGATGTCGCCGGCGCGGCGCTCGCGGATCACGTAGGGCAGCTCCTTGCCACAAGCCTTGGAGAAGGCGGCGACGACCTCGAGTACCGAGGTGCCGGTGCCGGTGCCCAGGTTAAAGATCTCGACGCCGGTCTTGCCGTTCATCCAATTAAGGGCGGCAACGTGACCAGAGGCCAGATCGCACACGTGGATGTAGTCGCGCACGCCGGTGCCGTCGGGGGTGGGGTAGTCGTTGCCAAAGACCTGAACGGCCTCGAGCTTGCCCACGGCGACCTGGGCGACATAGGGCACTAGGTTGTTGGGGATGCCCTTGGGGTCCTCGCCGATCAGGCCCGACGGATGAGCGCCGATGGGGTTGAAGTAACGGAGCAGCACGACGTCCCACTCGGGGTCGGCGGTGTGGACGTCCATAAGGATCTGCTCGATCATCCACTTGGTCCAACCATAGGGGTTGGTCGCGGGCTTCTTAGGATCCTCCTCGGTGACGGGCGGGTTGTCCGGGTCGCCGTAGACGGTCGAGGAGCTCGAGAAGATGATGGACTTGCAGCCATGGTTGCGCATGACGTCGATGAGCACCAGGGTGTTCTCGATGTTGTTGTGGTAGTACTCGACGGGCTTGCTCACCGACTCGCCGACGGCCTTAAAGCCGGCAAAGTGGATGACGCGGTCGATCTGATGGGTATCGAAGATTCTGTTCATCGCATTGCGGTCGAGCACGTTGGCCTCGTAGAAGGTGAGGTTCTTGGCGGCCTCGTCGCCCACGATGGTCTTGACGCGGTCGACGGCGACGGCGCTGGAGTTGGAGAGATCATCGACGATGACGACCTGGTAGCCACCCTCGAGCAGCTGAACGACGGTGTGCGAGCCGATAAAGCCGGCGCCACCGGTAACGAGGACGCAGGTGTCTTTGGGGTCGAGTGCTTTGGACATGTAGTCTCCTATCGAATCAGGAACACTTCTTCAGGGGAGTATAGCGCAGGCGGGGACGCCCAAATCGTGCGCTGTGGGAAAAGCAGAGGATTGTGCTAACGTACTCATAAAAGAGCTTGCGTACGCATAACCTGATCTTTGGCATTTGCTTACGAGCCGCTGACCTTGTAGTTTCCTGCCGTTCGTGGAAATCGTTGGGACGCGCCATATGTACGCTAATATGTATGAGTTGAGCGACATATAAATAAGCATGTAACGGAGTACATATGTCACCAAACAGCGATTCCATCCTTTCCCAGGAGCTCTCGCGCCGCACTGCCCTCAAGGCCCTGTTCGGCGCCGCTTCTGCGGCAGTTCTTTTTGGTCTGCCCGCTCGCGCCCATGCGGCGGAGGCTTCCAAAGAAACCACCGATAAACTGAATGCCGCCCAGGCCCAGCTCGACGAGGTTCAGGCCCAGCTCGACAGCATCGCAAATGAGTATGCGGCGCTGGCCAACAAGAATGCCCAGACCCTCAACGACATCGAGAATGTCCAGGGCAAGATTGACGACACGCAGGCCCAGATCGATGAAAAGAAGGCCGAGCTCAAGAAGAAGCGCAACGACCTTTCCGATCGCGTGGCCGCCAGCTACAAGTCCGGCGGCACGAACATCCTGTCGCTGCTGCTGGCCTCTGGCTCGTTTGAGGAACTCGTCGCCAACGCGCATTACGTTGAGAAGATCAACAAGAGCGACCGCGA
>JAXKFZ010000326.1:0-1544 GCA_036550635.1 Collinsella sp.
CCGAACGAGCAATCCAGGTCGCAAGCTCATCAGCCGTGGGATTGTCCAAAACGATATCGCGATCGATATACTCTACCCCATGTTCGTCCAGCCATGCCTTGGCCTTCTTACAGGTCGAGCACTTGGGATATTCAACAAACAATACCGCCATGGGATTTCCTTTCTTAGAGAAAACAGGTGTCTGGAAAACTGCACATCGACGACCACTCGCGATTGCAGCCGTTATTGTAGTCAATGTCGAAGCATAGGCAGTCGCGATGTCTCGCCTTAAGGCTAGCGCCTCGCATGGGCGCCGATCGGCCGAGTCACATGGCACACCAACGCCGCTGCCAGCAATACCAACAGCATGGCGGTGACATAGCCCGCAGCATCGAATCCTAAATCGATAACGTCGAAATGCCTGCCGGGAACAAAGATCTTATGTACCTGATCGCCAACGGAGCAGGCGGCGCAAAAGAGAAACACAGGCACGCAACGGGAACACACACTCCATGGACGCCTGGAAAAGCAGACCACGATCACCGAGGCGAACAATCCGACGAAGAAAAACTCTACGGTATGGGCGACGCGACGGACGTTTGCGCCTACCCACATGCGAATGGAAGCAAGTCGACCAGGCTGGACCGTCGAGGCAGCCGGATTGGTACTCTCAGTCATGCCGTCCCCCGCCTGAATTTCACCCGTGATGCCGGTAGCCTGAACGCTCGCAGCCTGACCCTCCACCACGCGCGCGGTGGACTCGCTCAGCAACGACGTCTGCACTGCGTTTTGCTCCGTCAGCACCCAGATGCCCGCCAGCGTTGCGGCGAACAGAGCGATCGCGGTCCACCCGATTATTTTCTTCATGTGCGCCAAAGGCCAACCTCCGTCTTTTTAAATATGAGCGAGTGTAGCCCCAAATGACATCGTCACCGTATCAAAATTTGAATCGCAACAGGAAGCGACAAAGCGACGCAAACCCCTACCCCGCCTCGCGCATCCAGCGATCAAACGTCCCCACGCACACGCCCAGGCACTTTGCTGCCTGGCTGCGGGTAATATCGCCTGCCTCATAGCTATCGCGCACTAGCTCAAACTGAGGAGGGCACGGCTTGCGAGGTCGACCGAAACGGACCCCTCGCGCCCGCGCCGCTGCAATTCCCTCCGCCTGGCACCGATGGATATTCTCGCGTTCCACCTGCGCCACGTAGCTCAGCAGTTGCAGCACAATATCGACAATCAGGGTGTTGGTCACATCCGGCGCGCCGCTGGCCCTGACACGTGTGTCAAGCAATGGCATGTCCAACACCACAATGGCAACCCCGAGCTCCTTGGTAATGCGCCGCCATTCCTCAAGAATCTCGGAGTAATTACGACCAAGTCGGTCGATAGAAAGCACCACCAGCACGTCCCCGTCTCCCAGAACGTGCAGCAGCTCGCGATAACGCGGTCGATCGAAGTCCTTGCCGCTCGCATGGTCGGCATAAATATTCGCCGAGCCCACGCCATAGGCGCCCAGCGCATCCAGCTGCCGATTAAGATTCTGATCGCGCGAACTCACCCGC
>JAXKFZ010000327.1:0-6255 GCA_036550635.1 Collinsella sp.
CGGCCGAAGAGGCGTCAGCAGGTCAGTGGGTCATCGTCCCGGCGTTCAGCATCAGGGTAGCGCTGCGACGCGGAAATCGCGCGCTGTTGACGCGCCCCCGCAGTGCCCGCTTCCCCCAAGGACAATTATCAGTGCAGGTACAGGGCTTGGACATATTCGGTGTGCTCGGTCTATTCAGATTTTGCCGCATACTTCCGAAATCTGAGTTCGCAAAGGGTGATAGTCGGGGCGTTTACGCAACATATGTCCAAGCAAAAACGGGTGGTAGCCGGTACGGCCACCACCCGTTTGTCTCATATCCAGCCCATAGCAGGCCAACTACTTCTTAATACCGCGCCCCAGGCGCTTGGCGACCGATGCAACGGCCTCCTCACTGGCAGATCCGCAGCTCGCACAGCCGTCGTGGGCACGCATCTGACCGGTGACCTCGTCCATCGCGAGCGGCGCCACCTTCTCGAGCTTAAAGCCCTTGCCGGCGCGCATGTTCTCCTTTGCCACGCTGATCATGAGCTTAATACGGTTGAGCTGGTTGACCTCGGATGCACCGGGGTCGTAGTCCACCGCGACGATGTTGCTCTCGGGATGTTGGCGGCGCAGCTCCTTGATCACGGCCTTGCCCACCACGTGGTTGGGCAGGCACGCGAAGGGCTGCGTGCAGATGATGTTGGGCGCACCGTGGTCAATCAGATCGAGCATCTCAGCCGTGAGCAGCCAGCCCTCGCCCATGTTGTTGCACACCGAAAGCACCGTGCGGGCCTTATCGGCCATGGTGCCGATGCGCTCGGGCGCCTCAAAGCGGCGGGACTTTTCGAGCATCTCCTCCACCGGCGTACGCATCCAGTCCACGAGCTTGATGAGCGCCTGCATGCCCGCACGCGTTGTAGCAGAGCTACCCAGCTCATCCTTCTGCAGCTCGGCGTTGCTCATGGAGTACAGGAAGAAGTCGAGCAGGCCCGGCACCACGGCCTCGCAGCCCTCGCGCTCGATAACGTCGACCACGTGGTTGTTGGCCGTGGGATGGAACTTGACCAAGATCTCGCCGACCACGCCCACGCGCGGCTTGGTACCCTCGCCCACGAGCGGCATGGTATCGAACGCGCGGATGGCTTCGCGGCACAGCTTGGTGTAATTATGCCTGTTGAACTTGGGCGCCAGCTTGCGGGCGCGCGCCATGTACTCCTCGTAGAGCGCATTGGCGGCACCGAGCGTAGCCTCGTACGGACGGCAACGATAGAGCATCTGCATCATCACGTCGCCAAAGAGCACCGCGTAGACTGCTTGCTTGAGCAGCGCCGGCGTAATCTTAAAGCCAGGATTATCCTCGCCGAGCGCCACGGCCGAAAGCGAGATCACCGGAATCTCGGGGTGGCCGCTCTCGCGCAGGGCCTTGCGGATGAGTGCGATGTAGTTGGTGGCACGGCAGCCGCCGCCGGTCTGGCTGATGACCACAGCCGTCTTGGACAGATCGTACCGACCGCTCTCGATGGCCTCCATAATCTGGCCCGTCACCAGAATCGACGGATAGCAGATGTCATTGTTCACGTAGCGCAGGCCCGCCTCGACGGCGTCATGGTCGGTCGAGGGCAGCAGCTCCAGGTTGTAGCCGGCACCGCGGAACACCTCTTTGACCAGGTCAAAGTGGATCGGCGCCATCTGCGGGCACAGAATGGTGTAGCCCTCGTCGCGCATCTGCTCGGTAAAGGGCACCTTGGGCCACGCGGTCGATGCGCTCTCACGCTGCGCTTCGAACGTGTACTTGCGGCTCGCGAACGCGGGGGCATCCGTGGAGGGCCCCACCGGCGCGGCATCGCCCTGCTCGTAGGCCTCGCCCGCGGCCGTGGCCTCGGCCAGGCGCTCGGCCTCCTGGTCCTTGAGCGCTGCCATGAGCGAGCGAATACGGATACGCGCGGCGCCCAGGTTGGATACCTCGTCGATCTTGAGCACGGTATAGATCTTGCCGCTGGCTTCCAGAATCTCCTGCACCTGATCGGTGGTCAGGGCATCGAGGCCGCAGCCGAAAGAGTTGAGCTGGATCAGGTCCAGATCGTTGCGCATCGTCACAAAACGGGCCACGGCGTAGAGGCGCGAGTGGTACATCCACTGGTCGACGACGCGGATCGGGCGCTCGGGCTTCACGAGATGCGCGAGCGAATCCTCGGTAAAGACCGCAAAGCCAAAGCTCGAGATAAGCTCAGGCAGGGCGTGGTTGATCTCGGGG
This sequence comes from Collinsella sp., assembly GCA_036550635.1. Classification (GTDB taxonomy): domain Bacteria; phylum Actinomycetota; class Coriobacteriia; order Coriobacteriales; family Coriobacteriaceae; genus Collinsella. Next base: position 2,219 of record JAXKFZ010000327.1, read on the forward strand.
TCATTGTGGTAAGGACGGCCGGCGAGCACAATGCCGTGACCGCCGTGATCCTCAACCCACTTAAGAGCCTCCTCGCCCATGGTCTGGATGTCCTCGTGGAAACGCGCATCGGCCTCAAAGGCAGCGTTGACGGCGGCATCGACCTCGGAGCGCGTGATCTTGGGACCGCGCACGCGACCGCGACCGGCTTGCGCATCGGCCACACGGTCGACGGCGAGCACCTGGTACAGACGACGCTTGAGCTCGGTCTTATCGTGATAGGGCACAAACGGGTACAGGAACTCGATGTTCTGCTCGCGAATCTCGTCGATGTTGAGCGCCAGCGCCGTGGGATAGCTCATGACGATGGGGCAGTTGTAACAGTTGCCGGCGGTCGGATCCTCCTTGCGCTCCCAGCGCACGCACGGCATCCAGATGAAGTCGACATCGCGGTCGATGAGGTTCATCACGTGGCCGTGGCTCATCTTGGCCGGATAGCACACGCTCTCGGACGGCATGGACTCGATGCCCGCCTGGTAGGTCTTCTTGCTCGACTGGTCGGACAGCTGCACGCTAAAGCCCAGGCGCGTAAAGAACGCGTGCCAGAAGGGATAGTTCTCGTACATGTTGAGTGCGCGCGGGATGCCGACAGTGCCGCGCGGGGCCTCGTCGGGACTCAGGACCTCACGGTTAAAGAGCAACTCGTTTTTCTTTTTGAAGAGGTTAGGGGCCTCGGTCTTTTGCTTTTTGTGGCCGGCACCCTTCTCGCAGCGGTTGCCGGTAATGAAGCGCCTACCGCCGCCAAAATCGTTGACGGTGAGCTGGCAGTTGTTGGAGCAACGGCCGCAGCGGATATGCTTTTGCGTCACGGTGAGGTGCGCGATGTCCTCGGCAGAAAGGATGGTCGAGGTGCCGTCGGCGCCGGCGCGATCGCGGGCGAGCAGGGCCGCACCGTAGGCGCCCATGCAGCCGGCGATGTCGGGACGCACGGCATGAACGCCGGTGAGCTGCTCGAACGCGCGCAGCGTGGCATCGGACATAAAGGTGCCGCCCTGAACGATCACCTGGCTGCCGATCTCCTTGGGGTCGCGCAGCTTAATGACCTTGAACAGGGCATTCTTGATGACGGAATAGGACAGGCCGGCCGCGATGTCGCCCACCGTGGCGCCTTCCTTTTGCGCCTGCTTGACGCGCGAGTTCATAAAGACCGTGCAGCGGCTGCCTAGGTCGACGGGGGCCTTAGCATGGATGGCAGCGTTGGCGAACGCGCGCACGTCCATGTTCATAGACACGGCGAAACTCTCGATAAAGCTACCGCAACCCGACGAGCAGGCCTCGTTGAGCATGATGTGCTCGATAACGCCGTCCTTGACGCGCAGGCACTTCATGTCCTGGCCGCCAATGTCCAGAATAAACTCGACGCCGGGCAGGAATGCCTTGGCGCCGCGCAGGTGCGCAACGGTCTCGATCTCGCCGGAATCGGCCTTGAGGGCCTCGATGAGCAGCGCCTCACCGTAGCCCGTGGTGGTCACGTGGCCGATGGTGCAGCCGGCGGGAATGTGGTTGTAGAAATCGGCCATGATGACCTTGGCCGTGCCCAGGATGTCGCCGTTGTTGTTGCCGTACCAGGTGTGCAGCAGCTGACCGTCCTCGCCCACGAGCGCGGCTTTCATGGTGGTGGAGCCGGCGTCGATGCCAATGAACACGCGGCCGATGTAGCCGTCGAGCTTGCCCTTGGGGACGACTTCCTGGTCGTGGCGGGTCTTGAACTCGGCAAAGTCCTCGTCGGTGGCAAAGAGCGGATCCAGGCGCTCGACCTCGGCACCCTGTGTGTCACCCAGGGCATCGATGGCCTCGATGAGCTGCGGGAACGTGCTGAGCTTGTTGGACTCGTGCGCCATGGCGGCGCCGCTCGCCACAAACAGGTGAGCGTTTTGGGGCACGATACGGTGCTCCTCGTCCAGGTTGAGCGTGAGGTAGAAGCGGTGGCGCAGCTCTGAGAGATACTGCAGCGGGCCGCCCAGGAAGGCGACGTTGCCGCGGATGGGGCGACCACACGCCAGGCCCGAGATGGTCTGGGTCACGACGGCCTGGAAGATGGAGGCGGCCACGTCCTCGGGGCGGGCGCCTTCGTTGAGCAGCGGTTGGACGTCGGTCTTGGCAAAGACGCCGCAGCGGCTGGCGATGGGATAGATGGTGGTGGCGTTGGCCGCGAGTTCGTTAAGGCCGCTGGCATCGGTGTGCAGCAGGGTTGCCATCTGGTCGATGAACGCGCCTGTACCGCCGGCGCAGGTACCGTTCATGCGCTGCTCGATGCCGTTGTCAAAGTAGATGATCTTGGCGTCCTCGCCGCCCAGCTCGATGGCGACATCGGTGGCCGGGATGAGGGTCTCGACGGCACGCTTGCTGGCGATGACCTCCTGGACAAACTCCAGGTCGAGCCACTGGGACAGCAGCAGGCCGCCCGAGCCGGTAATGGCGCAGGTCATCTGGGCCGTCGGCAGCACGGTCGCGGCACCCTCGAACAGGTCGCGGGCGCAGGCGCGGACGTCGGTGTGGTGGCGCTGGTACTTGGCGTAGACGATCTGGTTGTCGTCGTTGAGCACAGCGAGCTTGACGGTAGTGGAGCCCACGTCGATGCCCAGGTGCAGGTTGCCACGAGCGTTCTCGGGGTTGAAGATCGCGCCTTCGGGGGCGTGGGCGGCGGCCACGGACTCAGCGGCGGTGGCGAGCTCGCTAGCGACGGACGTCTCCCCTGCTGCGTTCTTGGCATCGGCAACTGCCTCGGCAACTTTCTCGGCAGCCGCGGTCGCGGCCTTCTGCGCGGCGTCCACCACGGCGGGCGCGGCCTCGCGTGCGGCAGCAACCATACGGTCCTTAATGCCCTCGACGAGTTTGCTCATCTGTCTCTCCTCTTAGTTGTTGGACTCGACGGTTGCGACGGTGTCGGCCGCGTCCTCGAGCTGCAAGTTCAATAGCTTCATGCCATATTCCGGCACGTTGATATCGATGGGTTGGCCATACAGGTCACCAGGGCGCACAAAAGCGAGCACCGTCATAATGCGCGCCATGGCCTCGGGCGATTCGGTGAGCCCACGCTCAAACCAGCGCTGAATCATGCCGACCTCGGCACTCACGACGTAGGTGACGTAGTAGTCAAAGAACGTACCCAGCGCCAGGCCCAAAATGCCCGTCTGCGCACGCGGCACCACAGCCTCACGAGCGGTGTCGATGATCCTTTTAATGAAGGCCTGGTCGCCGCCCGGACCCAGCAGCGCACCGATTAAGTCGCGGTTGGCCGCAAGATAACGCAGCAGCTCAACCGAACCGGGCGCCGGCTCGAGCTCATCGATATTGTGATAGAGATCAGGCAGCTGAGCTGCAGTGATGAGCTCAATGCGCTCACGGATCTCGGCCAGCAAGCCGTCCTCGATTTGATTGATAAAGTCGGGAATATCGCGGTAGTGCGAATAGAACGTGCGGCGTGTAAGACCGGCGCGCTCGGTGAGCGACGCGACGTTAATGCGCGAAAAGTCGCCGCTTTCGGCAAGCTCGCTGGCAAGCGCCTGGCGAAGGGCACGCTGCGAGCGAAGGGACCGGCGATCGCATTTCTCGAGCTGGGACAAGCGTCCTCCTTGTTACTCAGCCTGTGCGCTATTGCACAGTGCGAGCATTATTGCACACCGTGTGCATCAACACGTAAAGGCAATATTTAGAATGTGACAAAGGGACTGTCCCTTTGTCGCATTCAGCGACCGCCTAGGTTGTGCCAGTTGTGCCTGGCTTTTGAAGCGGCGTTACCAATTGTCCAAAAAGTCATTCGTGGGTAGAATAGTGTCAACGGCAGCCCAAGTTCTGCTAAGCTGGGCAGCGCCGTTGCTTGGATTAAGGGGTCAACGCCTTAGCGGCGGCGACCCCTTTAATATGAGAAAGCCATTGTCAATAGGCGTGTTTGTTCGAGCCCGGTTTTAAACCGGGCTTTTTCGTTTCCCGTCGGGAGGGACCGCGCACGCTGCACGTTTAGTCGACGCTTGCCTGGCAAGCTAATATCCGCGGGC
>JAXKFZ010000328.1:0-2051 GCA_036550635.1 Collinsella sp.
CAGGGCGACGCCCAGGACGGGCACGTTGGCGTAGGAGCACAGCAGGAAGCCCAGGAAGTAGAAGGGCACGAGCTGCTTGGTGAGCACCAGGCGGCCGAGCATGGCGAAGCCCATGGCAGGCAGGATGTTGGCGGCAACGCCAAAGCCAGCAAGGACAAAGGGCGGGATGAAGTCGAGCAGGCCCTGGATGGCGTCAGCACCCAGATAGAACGACAGCGAGCACAGCAGGAACGCCATGATGATACCGGTCAAACCGATCAGGAAGTGCATCGCATAGACACCCTTAAGGTTGCCCTGGCCGGAGAAGACATCAGCGCGGTCAACCAGGATCGGCAGGGCGGCGTTGAGGATGTTCTTGATGGCAAGGCACAGCGTGGCGATGGGCATGGCAAGCGCGATGGCTGCCTCGGTGCTCTGGCCCAGCTGGATAGCGAAGGCGCAGGCGAGCACGCCGCCGATCGTCTCATCAGGCGGCACGTAGGCGCCGATGGAGATCGAGCCCATGAACAGCAGCTCCAGGCTGGCGCCGATCGCGAGGCCGGACTGCAGGTCCCCCAGCACCAGGCCCACGAGCGGGCACAGGACGATGGGGCGGAACGCATAGAGCGTACCGAGCTGGCAGTCGAACTTACCAAATGCGGCGATAAGTCCGATGAGGATTGCTTGGGTAAGCATATATCCCCCTTTCCTAATAGGAAACTACGAAGAGCTCAGACTCTTCGAAATTGAACGCCTAGAGCACGCTGGCGCAGTCAACCTTGGGGTCATCGGCCAGGGGTCGAATCTCGACCTCAACGCCACGATCCAGCATCTCGCGCACATCGGCTTCCTCGGCCGCGGTCAGGAAGATCTGATGAGAGACCTGACGCGCATCGGGACGCTTCTCGTCCTTGGGCTTGGTGTTGCCCAGGTTGACCGACTTGATCTGCGGGCAGCCCTCAACAAGCTGCTTTGCCTCAGCAATAGTGGCGACACAGATGATCATCTTGTACTTGTCGGTCACGCCCGAGTTGATAGCTTCGATTGCATGCTCCATATCTTTGATGACGAGCTTGCAGCCGGCAGGCTTGCCCATCTTGAGCGTCGTCTTCCACACCGGGTCGTTAGCGACCTTATCGCCCACGCAGAAAATGCAGTTGGAGCCAAGGCCCTGAACCCAGGAAACTGCGACCTGGCCATGAAGCAGGCGATGGTCAACGCGAAGTAGCTGAATCATAATGTGACCCCCCAAAGGTCTTGTGCCGTCTTACGGCGTGTCAGTAGGTGCTGCGGATTAGAACTCTTCTTCCTCGTCGTCATCGACCAAAAGATCGTTGACAAACTTCACGCGCGTATCGTCCGCAGTGACGATGGCGCGAATCGTCTCCTCAACCGGCGCCGACTCGTCAGAGAACAGCAACTGGATGAGGAGAGGAAGGTTCATGTTGGTAACGAGGTACGTGCGGGGACGCGTCTGGACGATCTTGGTGAACTCGTTGTTGACGCTGCCGCCAAAGAGGTCGGTGCAGACAACGACATCATCGTCGGCAGACATGCCTGCCAGCAGTTTTTGGGCCTCCTCGGCCACGTCCATGCGGCCATCGACGAACATCGAAAGATCGTGGACGTTGTCGCGAGCGCCCGAGAGCAGCTCGACGCTCTCCTTGATGCCGGTAGCGAAGTGCGCATGGCTGGCGATGATGTACTGTCTCATTCTGTGTTCCTCTCAATAGCCCGGCACGTTCCCGCACCCGTTTTCTTTAGTAGTCGAACTGGTGATAGTAGCGACGATACTTGAGGTTGTGCTTGGTGACCGTCTCGTAGTAGCGAGCCAGGCGGTCGGTCACGAGCACCGTCAGAATCCACGGGGAGACGATGACGCGGAACTCGTCGTCAAGGCCGGGGATCGCGAACTCGGCGGTGTCGATGATGTTGACGTCGGTGTCGCCGGTCACGCCGCGGGTCAGGAACGCGCGGACGCGCTCGTCGAGCTTGCGGTTCTCGTCCTCGCCCATGAACAGGAAGACCGGGACGCCGGGCTCCACGAGCTCGAGGGTGCCGTGGAAGAAGTC
>JAXKFZ010000329.1:0-2061 GCA_036550635.1 Collinsella sp.
GGTGAGCTGTGGGGCAAGCCGACCGATCTGCCCTGGGGCGTGGTCTTCGGTGGCACCGCGGGCGATATGCCGCGTCACCCCTCCCAGCTCTACGAGGCATTTCTTGAGGGCATCGTGCTCTTTTGCATTCTGCAGGTGCTCAGCCGCAAAAAGCCGCTACTGCCCCAAGGCACGTTTATGGGCGTGTTTGTGATGGGTTACGGCATCGTCCGCTTCCTCATTGAGTTTGTGCGCGTGCCCGATGCCCAGCTGGGCTATCTGCTTGGCGGCGTCATCACCATGGGCCAGCTGCTGAGCCTGCCGCTCGTAATCGCGGGCCTGGCGCTCATCATCTTTGCTCGTCGCCGCAACCGGCCCCAGCGCATCTACCTCGACGCCTAACTACCACAAAGGGGACAGGCACCTTTGTGGTGATTCGCTGGGCAACGATGACAGAACCGTAACGTTTCCCCAGATAAAACCTGCCAAAATAAACCTGTCCCTTTTTGGCAGGTTTCTAGAAAGGCTCTTTGGACTGTGAAGGATTCCGATCTCTCCACAACGGCTGCGCGCGACGCTGCCCGCATCGTCTGGTTTAAGCGCTACCCCGCCAAGCAGACGCTCATCGCATTTTTGCTCGCGCTGTTGGCGACCACGGCGTTTTCCATCGATCCCTCCCCGGTGTCGAGCAACGCAGTCTTGGCGATTGACCCCAAAGCCTCGGGCATGCTGTACGTGTGCTACGAGGTGCTCCTCTCGTTTGCCGGCCATACCGACGCGGTCATGCTGCTTGCACTTGCCTGCCTGCTCACCTTGCCGTTTCGCTACGTGTTCTTTGGCCGTGGCGACACCTGGCGTCCATCGATCATTCTGCCGTCGCTGTTCTTCGCCATCTGCATGGTGTTCGGCCGCAGCTACGATCTCACCGACTCGGCCGAGATTGTCCTTGGCGACAAAGCCCGCATCATCTGCGCCTGGATTGGCGGCGCGGGCTGGATGCTCTTGGCGGTCGTTGCCTTCTACCTTGCCTTTGAGTGTCTAGATTGGCTGAGCTTTCGGCGCATTCCGTTTTCCGAGGCGCACTTTGGCCGCGTATGGCGTGTGACTCACGCCGTGCTCTCGGTCCATCCTTTTGCCGGGCCCTTCCTGGTGCTTATGATCGCCTGGGCGCCCACGCTCATCGCTTCGCTGCCTGGCCTTTTTATGGGAGATACGGGCGCGCAGATTCGCCAGTGGTTCAACTATCCCAACGGCACGAGCGACTACCTGCGCCTACTCAACCCCAACGTGCTGCTCAACGGGCATCATCCCGTAGTGCACACGGCCATTATCGGCTCGTGCGTTCAGCTGGGGCTTTCGCTGTTCAACAGCGCTAACGCGGGCCTCATCATCTATACCTGCGCTCAATTTGTCATCACGGCTGCCTGCATGGCCTATTCCATTTCGTCGCTGCGCAAACTGGGCGTGAGCCTGCCGGTTCGCGGTGCGATCCTGCTGTTCTTTGCGTTTATGCCGATGTTCTCTAACTACGCGGCGTTGCTCACCAAAGACGTGCTCTTTGCCGATGCGTTCTTGGTGCTGCTGGTACAGACCGTCAAGCTCGTGGCATGTGGCTTGCCCCGTCGTGATGCCAATGTCGAGCGAGCGGGCGAGAAAACCCCCGTGCTCTTTGCGCGCCACGACTGGCTGCTGCTCGCTCTGGGCGCCATGGGTTCCACGTTTCTGCGCAACGGCGGCCTGGTGTTTCCCCTGGCGGCATGCGTAATCGCGGCGGCGTTTTGCGCCTGGGATGTACATGTCGCTCGTCGTGCGGCTAAGCAGATGGGCACCACGGTCTCATGTGCCACGCCGCGCTTCCGCTGGGTCGGCGTGCTCGCAGTACTTGCGCTCTGCCTTGCCTCTAATATGTACTTCACCAAGGTCTTTATGCCGGCGCACGATATCACGCCTGGTTCCAAGCGCGAAATCCTCTCGATTCCGTTCCAGCAGACGGCTCGTTTCGTCCAAAAGCACGACGGCCTCAACTCGGGCGTCAACCCCACGGTTAAGGAGGACGGCACCATCGTGGAGGCTCCTTGCGAC
>JAXKFZ010000330.1:0-1640 GCA_036550635.1 Collinsella sp.
ATGTAGACGAAGTCCCAAGCGACGGTCTTCTTGCCGTCCTTGGCCATGGCAACGGCCTGCTGCGAGAAGACGTTGGTGGTCTCCTTGGCGCTCTTGAACGGAGCGGTCAGACCCATCTTGTCGGCGATGATGCTGGTCGGGGTGTCAGCGGTGACGCACCAATACATGAAGTCCTCGGTGGCCTTCTGGGCATCCTCGGAAGCCTGGGAACTGACGCACCAGTAGTTCTCGCCGCCGGAGCACAGGCCCTGGTTCTCCTCGCCGTCAACACCGATGTAGATGGGCATCATGCCAATCTGATCGTCGGTCATGCCGGCCTTGACGAGGTCAGAGTAGGCCCAAGAGCCGTTCTGGTAGAAGACGGCCTTGCCGGTTGCGAACTCGTTGGTGGCGTCGTCGCCGGTCTTGGAGGCAAGCTGCGAAGGATCGCAGGTGGAGTCGGTGATGTACAGGTCGAAAATCTGCTTGAAGTTGTCGAGATACTCGCCCTTGATCTCGTCGTCCTCCTGGTTGTGCTCCTTCTCGAACTCGTAGTAGAGCGGGAGGTTGGCGAGGTGGGTGGTGTAGCGCCAGCTGGAGGAGTCATCCATGCCAGCAGAAGTGAAGGCACCCTCAATGCCAAGCTCGTCCTTGCGGGCCTGGATGTCGTCGGCACAAGCCTTCAGCTTGTCGAAGGAGTTGATGTCCTCGGCCTTGTAGCCAGCCTTCTCGAGCAGCTGCTTGTTGTAGATGATGCCGTAGCTCTCCTGGACCCAGTCGATACCCAGATCCTTGCCATCGGACTGCAGAGCCAGGGAGTCGTCAATGAGCTCACCGCGGAGCTTGGTATCGGACAGGTCGGCGCAGTAATCCTTCCAGTTCTTAAGACCGGTGGGGCCGTTGACCTGGAACAGGGTCGGAGCGGAGCTCTTGGACATCTCGGACTTGAGCTTCTCCTCGTAGGTGTTGGAGGCAGCGGTCACGATCTTGACCTCGACGCCCTTCTCCTTCTTATAGGCCTTGGCGATCTCCTTCCACTCCTTGTCGACCTCGGGCTTGAATTGGAGGAAGTAGACCTCGGCAGCGTCACCAGAAGCAGAGGAGCCGGAGCCGGCAGAACCACCGCAGCCCACGAGACCCAGACCAAGAACCGCAGCCGCGGAACCAGCAAAGCCCAGGAACTGCCTTCTGCTCATTTCGTTCTTCATTACAATCCACCCTTTCACACCGTGGCGGCACCCTTTGCCGCCGCCTTCGGAGATTGGCTCGGGGACTTTGCCCCTTTTGCTGATTTGTACGATACGCTATTTGGCTAGTTGTTTGAACAAGTATTACTAGAGCGGTAGAAAAACTTCGGTGAACGGTAATTTCAACTTGATACTTGACAAGTTTTGTATAAACAATTATTTGTTATCGAATGCAGAGAAAACGCCCGGTCAAGCCGATGCATCGTCGGTTTGACCGGGCGTTTTCTCTTTGAGGGCATGAGTCTCGTCAGGCTGCGAGCTAGCCGGCTATCGCTTGGAATTGACGCGGTAATGGAAGATCTCGGGGTGTGTGCGAGTGTGCGTCACCTCAAACAAGATGCCATCCGAGGTGTACGACTGACTCTCCATGACGGCAACGCAGTTGTATTTGCCGAGGTCAAGATAGCTGCAGTC
>JAXKFZ010000061.1:0-2525 GCA_036550635.1 Collinsella sp.
CGCAAATGCGCAGCCCGCCATGGTGCCCGAGCCCGTCCAGCCGGCAATGTCGCGGCGTGTGAGCACCACGCGATGCGTCACGTCCAGACCCACCATGGTGAGCTTACGGCCCGAGCGCAGCACCGCGTCGGCTGCCTCGGGATCGCTCGCCATGTTGGCCTCGGCGCCCGCGCTCACGTTACCGGGCACGGTAAGGGCGCCGCCCATCACGACCACGCGGCCAATGGACATCATCGCCGCCGCATCGCGCTCCAGGGCGAGCGCCAGGTTGGAGAGCGGGCCAGTCGCTACGTAGACCAGATCGGGACCATAGGTGCGCGCGGCATCGATCAGATAATCGACCGCAGCGTTGCCGTCGGCCGAGGTCGCCCCCACCGGCTCGTAGGGCGACGCGGGCACGCTCGCCCCGCCAATGCCGTTCTTGCCGTGGATGAGCGTGGTGGACGCCGGCGGTGTATAGGGCTCAGTCGCCTTAATGGGACGATCGGCGCCCAGGTACACCGGAACCTCAGGGCGACCCAGCAGATCGAGCACCGCCAGGCAGTTGTGCGCCGATTGCTCGACGCGCACGTTGCCAAAACACGTGGTGATGCCCACGAGCTCCACCTCGGGGCTCGCGATGGCATAGGCCAGCGCCATCGCATCGTCCACACCCATATCCAGATCAAGGATCAGCTTCTTGATTGCCATTGTTCTACTCCGCTTCTCCGTCTTTATCGTTTAACCAAACCAATGTTCAACTTCGGCGCGCGTGGGAATCGATTGCTGAGCGCCCAGGCGCGACACCGTCACCGCCGAGGCGCGAGCACCCGCGGCCATGCACTCAAAGAGCGGCAAGCCCTCTAGGCGAGCCGCCGCCAACGCGCCGATAAACGTATCGCCGGCGGCCGTGGTATCGACTACCGTACTCGAAAGTGCCGGCATGCGCAGCAGCTCGCCGTCATCGCCGAGCGTAACCGACCCGGCGCCGCCCAACGTGATGACCGCAGCTCCGGCGCCCTTGTCGAGCAGCGCTTTGAGCGCGGCGATGCAACTCACATCATCCGTGGGCAGAATGCCCGTCAGAACCTGGCACTCGGTCTCGTTGGGACAGATCAGGTCGACCGCAGGCCAGGCCTCCGCAGGCAGCTCACAGGCAGGCGCTGGATTAAAGACCGTATAGAACCCCAGCTCGTGAGCGCAAACAAGCGCCTCGGCCGTCGCCGCAAGGTCACATTCGCCCTGGGCGATAAAGACGCTTCCGGCAGCCGGGGCAATCTCGCTGGCGTCACTATCGAGTTCATCGGCCACCAGACGCCTCAGCGCGCGGGCAACGTCCTCGCCCGCAAGCGCATGGTTGGCGCCCGGCGACAGCACGATGCGGTTGTCTCCCTCGCAGCGAATGATGGTCGCCGTTCCCGTCTCCACATCATCGCGATGCACTACAAAGTCACAGTCCACGCCGGCGTCTTGGAGCCCCGCCACGAGCGACGCGCCGAACGCGTCGCGACCGACCGCGCCGATCATGTGCGTGCAAGCGCCCATACGCGCGGCAGCTACGGCCTGATTGGCGCCCTTGCCGCCGGCGTTGGTGATAAACCCGCTGCCGCCGACGGTCTCGCCCGCACGCGGTATGCACTCGCACGCCACCGAAAGGTCCATGTTCATGCTGCCGAACACCGCAACGATGCCGCGATCTGCCATGGAAACCTCCTCATCTGCGGGCCTTATGCCCACCGCCAGCCGTCGATCGTGCACTCTCGCACCCCCTATAACTTTAGTTCACTTTGATGTGGACGCGCGCTTGAGCTTGCGCCAGCAGCAAGCATTCACAGGAGCAGGCAGCTACAATGAAGGCGTGCTGATTATTCTCGTCATTGGATGATGTTTTATGGAACAACTCTCGCAATCGGGCTCGCGCGGTCGACGCCGCACGGGCAACGAGCCGGCGCCGCACGAACGCGTGAAGGGCGAACGCCGTGCCAACGAACCGCGACGCACCGTGAGCCCCCATCGTGCTTCTGCCAACAACGCGGGCCGCGCCAACACTCCCGCCGCGGAGCAGACGCCTGCTCGCCCCAAATCCCGCTACATCCCTGCCCTTGACGGCCTGCGTACGCTCGCCGTCGTCGCGGTGGTGCTCTATCACCTTAACCTCACGTGGGCGCAGGGCGGCCTGCTTGGCGTCACGATCTTCTTTGTGCTTTCGGGCTATCTGATCACGCGCTTGCTGCTCAACGAAGTCGCTAAGACCGGACGCATCGACCTTAAGAGCTTCTGGATTCGCCGCATCCGTCGCCTGGTCCCCGCCGTGGTGACCGTCGTGGTGGTAACCTGCGCGCTGTGCACTCTCTTTAACCACGTGATGCTCACCAAGATGCGCCCCGACATCCTGCCGTCGCTGCTGTTCTTCAACAACTGGTGGCAGATTGCCCAAAACGTCTCGTACTTCAATGCTCTGGGCGACCCCTCGCCGCTCACGCACTTTTGGTCGCTTGCCATCGAGGAACAGTTCTACCTGATTTGGCCGCCACTGCTGTTTGCCA
>JAXKFZ010000331.1:0-2916 GCA_036550635.1 Collinsella sp.
ACAATCGGGCGAGCAAATGTTGACCTATCAACAAATGAAGGAGTTTCCTTTATGCATCTAGCCCGTCGTGCCTGGTGCCGAACATATCAGACGGTTTTTCGCATTGCATTGCCGATCCTGCCCTATACCGAGCCGCGCATTTTAGAGCATGCCGAGGATGTGCCCGCGGTGCTTCAAAAGCGCTCGATCCAGAAGGTCCTTATCGTGACGGATCCCGGCATTGCCCGTCTGGGGCTCACGGCACCGCTCGAGGCGGCGCTCGCATCCAGGGGGATTGGCGTTACGGTCTATGCCGAAACGCGTACAAACCCCACGGTTTCAAACGTGGAGGAAGCGGCGTCCCTGTATCGAGAGAGTGCCTGCCGGGCCATTATCGGCTTTGGCGGAGGATCAGCCATGGACTGCGCCAAGGGCGTAGGCGCACGCATTGCGCAGCCAAACAAGCCCATCAACAAGATGCGCGGCCTGCTGCGGATTCATCGTCGCCTGCCGCTGCTCATCGCCGTCCCCACCACGGCAGGCACGGGAAGCGAGGTCACACTTGCGGCGGTAATTACCGATGACGAGACGCACTACAAGTACCCCATTAACGACTTTGTGCTTATTCCGCGCTTTGCGGTGCACGACCCCGAGTTTACGCGCGGTCTGCCCGCCTCCATTACGGGGCAGACGGGTATGGACGCCCTGACGCATGCCGTCGAGGCCTTTATCGGGCGAAGCACCACGCCCTATACGCGCAAGATGGCACGACAGGCGGTGCAGCTCATCCACGACAATTTGCTCGAGGCCTATGAGCATGGCGACGACATGCGTGCGCGTCGCAATATGCTTTCGGCGGCGTATAAGGCGGGAGTTGCCTTTACGCGCTCCTATGTTGGATACGTTCATGCCATCGCGCACAGTCTAGGCGGCCGATACGGAATTCCGCACGGTTTGGCCAACGCGATCATCCTGCCGCACATGCTTCGCGCTTATGGTGACGCCGCCGCCCCCAAGCTTGCCGATCTTGCTCGCATGGCCGGTATCGCGCCGGCTAACGCGCAGGACAGCCTGGCGGCCGAGGCCTTTATCGATTGGGTCGACCGCATGAATGCCGCCTTGGGCATTCCCGAATATGTGACGGGCATTCGCCGCTCCGACATTCCCAAAATGGCGGCACATGCCGATGCCGAGGCCAATCCGCTGTACCCCGTTCCGCTTTTGATGGACCGCCTGGAGCTCGAGCATATGTACGAAGTTGTTGCAGGTGGTATGTTTGAGGACGAGAACTAGGAGGGTCCATGAACACCGAGGAAATTGCGCGCATCGTCGGCGATCAGCGCGCCTACTTTAAGACGCACGCCACGTTTGATGTCGATGCTCGACGTCGTGCGCTCGTGAGTTTACGCGATGCGGTACGGGCCCACGAGGCCGATATTGCCCATGCGCTCAAGACCGATTTGGGAAAGTCGCATGACGAGGCCTATATGTGCGAGATCGGCACGTCGCTTTCCGAGATTCGTCATCAGATCGCTCATGTGGCGCGATGGAGTCGTCCGCGCCTGCGTCCGTGCGACCTCGCTAACGCCGTGAGCGTGTGCAAAACGCAAGCCGTGCCCTATGGCGTCACGCTCATCATGGCTCCGTGGAACTACCCGTTTTTGCTGACGCTCGAGCCGCTCGCCGGCGCGCTCGCCGCGGGTAACACCGTGGTTATCAAGCCGAGTGCCTATGCTCCGGCATCGAGCGCGGTGCTCAAGCAAATCTGTGAAGAGGCATTTGATCCGCGCTTGGTGACGGTCGTCGAAGGCGGGCGTGCCGAAAACGAAGCGTTGCTCGATGAGTGCTGGGACAAGATCTTCTTTACCGGTAGCGTTCCGGTCGGCAAGTTCGTCATGGAGCGTGCAAGTAAAAACCTCACGCCCGTGACGCTTGAGCTGGGCGGAAAGAGTCCCTGCATCGTGGATGCGACGGCTAACTTGAAGGTCGCGGCACGCCGTATCGCCTTTGGTAAATGGCTCAACGTGGGGCAGACCTGCGTGGCGCCCGACTACCTGCTGGTCGACACGCGCGTGCACGATGAGCTGCTGGGTCTCATCAAGGAAGAGGTCCGCCGTATGTTTGGCGAGCATCCGCTTGATAACGAAGATTACGGGCATATCGTCAACGCCAAGCATTTTGCGCGCGTGCGCGGGCTGATCGATCCCGATAAGGTCGTGCTTGGAGGCGCCGCGCGCGAGGCTTCGCTCAAGATCGAGCCGACGATTTTGGACGGCGTGTCCCCCGATGACGCCGTGATGCAGGAGGAGATTTTCGGCCCCATCTTGCCGGTGCTGACGTTTGAGAGCCTAGACGAGGCCGAGACGTTTATTACGGATCGTCCGACGCCGCTGGCCCTGTATGTCTTTAGCCAAGACCGCGCAGTTCAGCAGCGCTTTGTGCGCTACGTGCCCTTTGGCGGCGGCTGCGTCAACGACACCATCATGCACTTGGCTACGAGCCATATGGGCTTTGGCGGCATGGGCGCGAGCGGTATGGGGCAGTACCATGGCCGCGAGAGCTTCGATACGTTTAGCCACAAGAAGAGCATCGTGAACAAGGCAACCTGGCTGGACGTGCCGTTTCGGTATGCGCCCTACGCAAGCTGGAAGCACAAATTCGTGCGCATGTTTGTGCATTAGAAAAGGGCGCAGGTAATACGAACAAGTGTTCCTATTACCTGCATTTTGCGTTAGACTACTGTTATGGAGCACGGATGGGCCAACTCCCTTTAGAAGGGATTTGGTATGAACGTAAGCGATGTTATTTCGTTATTGGCGTTGTTGATTGCGGCTATCGAACTCGGTCTGTTTATCGGCCGAATGAAATAGCCGCCCCCGCGTAAGCGAAGACGGCCACTTCTCACGATGAAAACGTGTATCGGAGTTGGCAAGACCC
>JAXKFZ010000062.1:0-7405 GCA_036550635.1 Collinsella sp.
CATGCCGATGAGACCCATCATGTCGACGTGCGCAGGCACGGAGGAAGAACCGGCGAACTGGGCGTCGGAGTGCATACGGCCCATGGTGTCGGTCATGCCGTAAGAGGCAGGGCCGGCGCCCATGTTGTCCGGGTGCAGGGTACGGCCAGTGCCGCCACCAGAAGCGACGGAGAAGTACTTCTTGCCAGCCTCGAGGCGCTCCTTCTTGTAGGTGCCAGCGACGGGGTGCTGGAAGCGCGTGGGGTTGGTGGAGTTACCGGTAATCGAGATGTCGACGTTCTCGTGCCACATGATGGCAACGCCCTCGCGGACGTCGTCGGCGCCGTAGCAGTTGACGGCGGCACGGGGACCATCGGAGTAGGGGATGGTCTCGACGACCTTGAGCTCGCCCGTGAAGTAGTCGAACTGGGTCTTCACGTAGGTGAAGCCGTTGATGCGGGCGATGATCTGAGCGGCGTCCTTGCCCAGACCGTTGAGAATAACGCGCAGCGGCTTCTTGCGAGCCTTGTTGGCGTTCAGAGCCAGGCCGATAGCACCCTCAGCGGCAGCGAAGGACTCGTGACCGGCCAGGAAGGCGAAGCACTCGGTGTCGTCGGAGAGCAGCATAGCGCCCAGGTTGCCGTGGCCCAGACCGACCTTGCGGTCCTCGGCGACGGAGCCGGGAACGGTGAAGGCCTGGATGCCCTCGCCGATGATGGCGGCAGCCTCAGAAGCAGACTTGGCGCCACGCTTGACAGCGAGAGCGCAACCGAGGGTGTAGGCCCACTCGGCGTTCTGGAAGGCGATGGACTGGGTGTTGTTGACGATCTCACGCGGGTTGAAGCCCTTGTCGGTGCAGATCTGCAGAGCTTCCTCGAGGGAGGCGATGCCGTTGTCGGCGAGGCACTTGTTGATCTTGTCAGCGCGGCGCTCGTAACCTTCGAACGTAACAGTCATAGTTATTTCCCTCCCTTTCTACTCGTGAACCGGGAACACGCTGGCGACGGAGTGAGTCTCCTCGTCGGTGCGCGGGTCGATGTACTTGGCAGCGTTCTCCCACTGACCATAGTGGCCCATAGCGCCAGCGATGGCCTCCTCGGGGGTCTTGCCGGCCTTGACGGCGTCGGTGAACTTGCCGAGGTTCAGGAACTCGAACGCGATGATCTCGTTCTTGTCGTTGAGAGCCATGCGGGTGACGTAGCCCTGAGCGAGCTCGAGGTAACGAGCGCCCTTGGCCTTGGTGCCGAACATGGTGCCGACCTGAGAGCGAAGGCCCTTGCCGAGGTCGTCGAGGGAGGCGCCCACGGGCAGGCCGCCCTCGGAGAACGCGGTCTGGCTGCGGCCGTAAACGATCTGCAGGAAGATCTCGCGCATAGCAACGTTGATGGCGTCGCAGACGAGGTCGGTGTTGAGGGCCTCGAGGATGGTCTTACCGGGAAGGATCTCGGAAGCCATGGCGGCAGAGTGGGTCATGCCCGAGCAGCCGATGGTCTCAACGAGGGCCTCCTCGATGATGCCGTCCTTGACGTTCAACGTGAGCTTGCAGGCGCCCTGCTGAGGTGCGCACCAACCCACACCGTGCGTAAGACCGGAGATGTCGGAAATCTCCTTAGCCTGGACCCACTTGCCCTCCTCGGGGATGGGTGCGGGGCCGTGGTATGCACCCTTGGCAACGGGGCACATGTTCTCCACTTCCTGTGAGTACTGCATGCCTCTCCTCTCTATCGTGTTGGCGTCCCGTCTGGGGGTCGTGGCTGGCGATTGCCGGGCGACCCTTCGAAAGGGACATGACATGCAGCCCCTATAATACCGCGAAATGCACGGAATATTCGGCGAACGGCTCAGTTTTCGTAGCGAGAAGTCCGGAAGTTTTAATTGAAACGGTTTAACTCTATGTTCTGTGGTCGTGAACTCCCGCAGAGGGGGTCCGTTTTTGGCAAGCTTTTGGTCAGCTCTTGTAAGCGTTGCAGGGGTTGACCTGTTGCAACGGTGCCGTTCGCCGCCTGTTTACTGCCTTTGGCCGCGCGAGTGTATTGTTTTGCGTGAATGTTTTGATGGCACGCTTCAATCGTGCTGTATTGGATGGCAAGCAGATCCCGGCGAAGGGAGCGCCATGCAGCGCGTTTGGAGAACGGTTACCGGCTTTTACCATGTCTGTGCCCGCGGTACGGGCAAGCAGCTCATCTTTGAGAGCGATGACGACCGGTGGGAGTTTTTGGAACTGATGCGTGACTGCTGCCGGGAGGAGGGTGTGACGGTTATCGCCTGGTGCCTTATGGGCAATCACGTGCATTTGGTGCTTGCAGATTACGAGGACAGGATGAGCGCGGCAATGCACCGGCTGCTTTTGACGTACACGCGGCGGTTCAATAAGCGCACGGGGCGCACAGGCCATCTGTTCCAGAACCGTTTTGACCGGCGCTCGCTCGATACCGACTGGCAGGTGATGGAGGCTATTCGTTCCGTACACGCCGATCCGCAGGAGGCGGGCGTTAGCCTAATCGAGCGTTATCCCTGGAGCAGCTTTGCGGAACATCTGCGCGCTTACGACAGTGATGCGGCAGATGCCACGAGGGGATTTTGCGATCCTTCTTGCGTGCTTGAGCTTTTTGGTTCTGCCGAGGCCTTTGCTGCCTATTCGCTTTCGACGCCCGACGGTAGCGAGCCGGCGCTGTGCGATATGAAAGAGACAGAGTGGGAACGCCACGCCTTTGCCGACAAGATGGCGAAGAGCCTCGGGGTTCCGCTCAATGGGGTTAAAACTGCACCGCCGGCGCAGCGTGATACCGTTATTGTTGGATTGCACGATGCCGGTTTCACGGTGCGCCAGATTGAGCGCTATACCGGGATTGGCAAAAGTAGCGTCTCTCGTATCGTGCGCGCCCGCGCGCGAACGGCGATGAGGGCTGGCGGAAACGTGATGTAGGGTCGCCTGTTCACCGCAGCTGGGGTCGTCCATACGCCGCAACCAGCGTTTAAAAGCTTGGTACGGTAACTGCACTTCTTAATATGCATAGAACAATCGCCATCTTGCATAAAATAACGGCTCAGTCCGGATTTGCCCGTGCCTACCCCCGTCTGCGCCGTGCAATAAACCGAGTTTTCAGCATCGTGGTGCTGTCGGCACCGCCGCAATCTTGCAACATACGGGTCCCGAAGCTATTGATTCTCGCCGTTGCGCCCCCGAAGCACGTGCCTGCGTCCCGTCAGACCGCGATGCTTGTTCTAAAACACAATATATATGCGCCTAAAGACGTTGATTAACGCTTTCGATGTGTATACACACAGCTTGGCGTGCTGAATACTCGCAAAAATGCACGCCGCTCCCTATGGGACCCGTCTGCGGTAGGCGCGAAGCGAGTCGGAGCTTCGCAGAACGGGGCTTGGCACATTGCTTGGCGGGCCCGGGGCCCTGCCGCAGGCCTTTGGTGCTGTGGAAAACGCCCGTGTTCGCGTCTGGCTGTGAGGCAAATGTCAGACGGGGCGCCGGACGCGCGGACTTTGTGCATCTGTGCTCATTAGGAAAAAACAGAGCCGCCCGTATCGGGCGGCTCTGCAATCAAAAACCTTGGATTCGGGGCATACGCTACTGGTTAGCTTGCCCCTCGAGCATGCCGTCGAGGGTGCGCCAGGCGAGCTCGGCGCATTTGACGCGGGCGGGCATGTGCGAAATGTCCTGGAGCTGGGCGGCCTCGTCCAAATCTTCCAGGTCTTCCTCGGAGAGCTGCTCGCCGCGGATCATGGCCAGGAAAAGCCCTGCCAGGCGACGAGCCTCCTCGACCGTCTCGCCGGTGATGAGGTCGGCCATGATGTCGGCGCTGGCCTGGCTGATGGCGCAGCCGTGGCCGGTAAAGGACGCCTCCTCGATTACGTTGTTCTCGACACGCAGCTGCAGGGTGAGTTCGTCACCGCAGCTGGGGTTGATGCCCTCGTGCTCATGCGTGGGGGCATCCATCTCGTACTTGTAGTCGGGGTGCGAGTTGTGCTCCATAAACGTGGTGGAGGTGTACAGATTACCCATTGAACGTGCTCCAAACGTGATGCAGGCCGGCGATGAACTTGTCGATATCGGCCTTGTCGTTGTAGAAGGCCACGCTGGCGCGGCAGCAGGCGAGGTTCTCGACGCCCAGCCAGGTGAGCAGCGGCTGCGCGCAGTGGTGACCGGCGCGGATGCACACGCCGTCCATGTCCATAATGCTCGCGACGTCGTGCGGGTGGATACCCTTGACGTTAAAGCTGACGACGCCGTGGTGGTTGTCCCAATAGATGGAGCCGATGATCTGGACAAAGTCGAGCTGCATGAGCTCGCCCATCAGGTAGTGGACGAGTGCCTTCTCGCGGGCCTGGATGTTTTCGTAGCCCACCGTGTTGACCAGGTAATCAAGCGCCGCACCCGTGGCGAAGATGCCTGCGGCGTCCTGCGTGCCGGCCTCGAACTTCTCGGGGACGGGCGCCCAGACGGCATCCTGCTCGGTGACCGAGTCGATCATCTCACCGCCGGTAAGCATGGGCGGCATGGCGTTGAGCAGGTCCATCTTGCCCCACAGCACGCCGATGCCCATGGGGCCCATGGCCTTGTGCGCGCTAAAGGCAAAGAAGTCGGCTCCCAGATCGGCCACATCGACCGGCATGTGCGGCAGCGACTGCGCGCCGTCGACGACCAGATAGCCGCCGTACTTGTGCACGAGCTTGCCGAGATTCTTGACCGGGTTCTCGACGCCCAGAACGTTAGAGACCTGACCCACGGCCAGAATCTTGGTCTTGGGGCCAACCTTGGCAAGCACTTCCTCGGTGGTGAGTTGGCCGGTCTTGGTGGGGTAGAGGTAGACGAGCTTGGCGCCGGTCTCGCGGCAGACTTGCTGCCACGGGATTAGGTTGGAGTGGTGCTCCATGATGGTGATGACGACCTCGTCACCGGGCTCGAGCACCGTGGGTGCAAAGCTCTTGGCGACCAGGTTGAGCGACTCGCTCGTGTTGCGGGTGAAGACGATCTCGTTGGCCTGGGAAGCGCCGATGAGGTTGGCAATCTGCTGGCGCACCTTCGCGATAGCGTCGGTGGCCTCGACGGACAGCGAGTACAGGCCGCGCAGGGGGTTGGCGTTCATGCGCTGGTAGAAGTCGCGCTCGGCGTCGAGCACGCAGGCGGGACGCTGCGCGGTGGCGGCACTATCGAGGAAGGCGATCTCGGGATGCTGCTGGAACAGCGGGAACTGTGCCTTGTAGGGGTTGGTCTCGATGTCTACGGTAGGCCAGCCGCGCGAGGCCTCGTCGCTGGCGTCGAGCTCCATGGGCTCGGGGGCGGTACAGGTATCGCATTTAACGTGCTCGGTGTCGATCATGCGAGCTCCTCTTCAAAGTTGTCGATCAGGTTGTTTCCCAAGCGGACGACGGCGGCGCGGGTACGCTCGTCGGTGGCGGAAAGCGCGGCGTCTTCCAGCTTGGCGCGGATGAACAGGTCCTCGGCGGCGTTTTGGTCAAGGCCGCGGCAGGCGAGGTAGAACAGCTGCTCGTCGCGGACGTGACCGATGGTGGCGCCGTGGTTGCCGGCGACGTCGTCCTCGTCACAGAGAATGACGGGAACGGTCTTGTTGTCGACGCCCTTGTTGGCCAAAAGCACCGTCTCGCGCTCGGTACCGGTTGCACCCTTGCAGCCGTGCACGAGGTCGATGGTGCCGCGGTAGACCTTTTTGGACGTGCCGGTCAGCACGCCGTTGGCGTCGATTTCGCACTCGGTCTTGCGACCGCGGTGGCGCAGCTCGTAGTTAAAGTCGCGTACCTGCTCGCGAGCGCCCAGGTAGTCAGTATCGATGGTGACCTTGGCGGTATCGCCCAGCAGGTCGCCGGCAAGGCCTGTGGCACTGGCGCCGGCACCCAGGACGGTGAGCTGCACGTTGACGCGCGCGCCCTCGTCCAGGAACAGGCCGGTGTCGTCGAGCGCGATCCAGCTATCGTCGAGTGTCTGCGTGCAGGTCACGTTGACGGTGGCATACTCGTGGGCGCAGACGCGCAGCACGGAACCCACGACGCCCTCGCCGGCAACGGGGGAATCCAGGGCAATGCTCAGGTCGAGCGTTGCCTGCGGACGGGCGACGACGTCGATGGCGGCGATGGCGGCCGCCGCGTCGAAGCCGCTCACGCGCACGGTGACCGTTGCGTGCTTATATGCGGGCACATCGATGACGATGCGCTTGGAGGCATGCTCGGCCAGATAGGTGTAGGCGGCCTCGCCCATGCCGGTCTCGAAGGCCTCAGCGGGGGAGAGCTCCTCTTCGAGCTTGATGGCGCCGGCCTGGTAGACGGAGGTTGCGGGCACGTCGAGCTCGGTCTCGGGTGTGATGCGGGCGCGGTCGGCGGCGTCGCCGGGGGCGGAGGCGCGGCGCTCGGGGAAGCGCTCGGCCATGGCCTCCATGGCGGCGTTAAACGCGTCGGCCGTGCCAGCAAACTGCTCATCCAGCCCCTCGACTTCAACGGCCTCGGCGGGAGCGGTGGCAAGCTCGTCTGAAAGCTCGAGCTTGGTCTGGTTCATCTTGAGCCAACCCCAAGTGGCGGCAGGCATCGCATTAACCTGCTCGAGCGTGGTGGCGGCGGTGTTCGTGGTCTGTTTCATTATCCGATCGCTCCTTCCATCTCGAGCTTGATCAGGTTGTTCATCTCGACGGCGTACTCCAGCGGCAACTCCTTGGAGACCGGGTTGGCAAAGCCGTTGACGATCATGGTGCGGGCCTCTTCCTCCGAGATGCCGCGGCTCATCAGGTAGAACACCTTATCGTCGCCGATGCGGCCGATGGTGGCCTCGTGGCCGATGTCGACATTCTTGGCGCGGATGTCCATGGCGGGGATGGTATCGGAGCGGCTTTGGTCGTCGAGCATCAGCGACTGGCAGCTCACGGTTGCCTTGGAACCCTCGGCCTTGGGCGTGGCCACGATGGAGCTGCGGAAGGTCTGGATACCGCCGCTCTTGGAGATACCCTTGGTCTCGACGGTCGCAGAGGTGTCGGGCGCGTTGAGCACGACCTTGCAGCCGGTATCGAGGTTCTGGCCGGCGCCGGCAAAGGTAATGCCGGTAAAGCTCGAGCGGGCGCGACGGCCGTTGAGCACGCTCATGGGGTAGAGATAACCCACATGGCTGCCGAAGGAGCCGCTGATCCACTCGATATCGCCGTCCTCGTCCACGCGCGCACGCTTGGTGTTGAGGTTGTACATGTTCTTGGACCAGTTCTCGATAGTCGAGTAGCGCAGATGCGCGCGCTTGCCCACAAACAGCTCGACAGCGCCTGCGTGGAGGTTGGCCACGTTGTACTTGGGCGCGGAGCAGCCCTCAATAAAGTGTAGGTCGGCATCGTCCTCGACGATGATGAGCGTGTGCTCAAACTGGCCGGCGCCCTTGGCGTTGAGGCGGAAGTAGCTCTGCAGCGGAAAATCGAGC
>JAXKFZ010000332.1:0-1598 GCA_036550635.1 Collinsella sp.
ACCTGGCTCATCTACAACCTCACCGGCAGTCAGGTCTTTGCCACCGACTACACCAATGCCAGCCGCACGGCGCTCTTTAATATCCATACGCTCGATTGGGACGACGACCTGCTGGCGCTCTTTGACGTTCCACGTTCCATGATGCCCGAGGTTCGTTGGAGCTCGGGCGACTACGGCCGCGTCGCGAGCGACATCATGACCAACATGCCGCCCATCATGGGCGTGGCGGGCGATCAGCAGGCGTCGCTGTTCGGCCACTGCTGCTTCCATCCCGGCCAGACCAAAAACACCTATGGCACGGGTTGCTTTATGCTCATGAACACCGGCGACGAGGTCGTCGAATCCAAGAACGGTCTGGTCTCCACGATCGGTATCGCCGCGGACGGCAAGATCAGCTATGCGCTCGAGGGTTCTATCTTTGCCGCCGGCTCAACCATGAACTGGCTGCGCAACAACATGGGCATCATCTCGAGTGTGAGCGAGTCCGCGCAACTCGCCGCTTCGATCAACGACAACGAGGGCTGCTACTTCGTTCCCGCCTTTGCGGGTTTGGGTGCTCCCTGGTGGGACCCGCATGCCCGCGGTATCGTGTGCGGTCTGACCGGCGCCTCGAGCCGTGCGACCATCGTACGTGCCGCCTGCGAATCCATGGCATATCAGAGCTACGACGTGCTGCGCGCCATGGAGCAGGACGTGGGGCTTTCGATTGAGCGCCTGTCTGTCGATGGCGGTGCCTCGCGCAACGAGTTCATCATGCAATTCCAGGCTGACCTGCTGGATATCCCCGTGCTGCAGTGCGAGACGGTGGAGACCACGGCAATCGGTGCCGCGTACTTGGCGGGTCTTGCCGTCGGCTATTGGGAAGACCTTGAAGAGCTGGAGCAAAATGCCCAGATCGTTAGGACCTTCCTTCCCTATATGTCCGCCGAGCGTCGCGAGCAAAACCTTGCGGGCTGGCGTGATGCAGTCAAGCGCTCGCTCAGTACCGCACAGTAGGGCTGCGATGGGCTGCTCGATACAACAAACCGCTAAACTTATGCATGGCGTGCGGCGGCAACATTGCTGTGCGCCTTGTCAGCAAGGCCGTTTTGCGGCCGCAACGAAAGGGGCAATCAACCCATGACCGTCACCTACGATACGTCCCGTGTGACGCTTGTCGATCACCCGCTCGTCCAGCACAAGCTGTCGATCCTGCGCGACAAAAACACCGGCACCAACCAGTTCCGCCAGCTCGTGCGCGAACTCGCGCTTTTTGACGGCTACGAGGCCATGCGCGACCTGCCCATGGAAGACGTCGAAGTCGAGACCCCTATCACCACCGCAACGTTTAAGCAGCTCGCCGGCAAGAAACTCGCCATCGTGCCCATCCTGCGTGCGGGCCTTGGCATGGTCGACGGCATCCTCGACCTGGTGCCCTCCGCTCGCGTGGGCCACATCGGCATGGAGCGCGACGAGGTCACCCACGAGCCGCACGAGTATTACTGCAAGATGCCCAAGGATATCGACCAGCGCATCTGCCTGGTCGTCGACCCCATGCTCGCCACGGGCGGTTCGGCCGAGATGGCCATCAGCTACCTGCGCGAGCGCGGTGTCAAGGA
>JAXKFZ010000333.1:0-1922 GCA_036550635.1 Collinsella sp.
CCCGATTATGGTCTTCACCGTTACCCTGGTCGCCGACGCCATCATCTTCGAGGCCTCGCTGACCTTCATCGGCGCTGGTATCCAGGAGCCCACCGCTACCTGGGGCAACATCCTCGCCGACGCCCGCGGCGGCGTGCTCGCCGGCCGTTGGTGGCAGGCGCTGTTCCCGGGCCTGGCCATCATGATCACCTGCCTGGCACTCAACATCCTCTCCGAGGGCATTACCGACGCCATGGCCGCTGCTCCCTCCGCCGCCCTGGATCCGACCGATTCCTCCAAGCGTCGCGAGGCCGACCTGCTGGTCTCTGACCCCGTTCGCGCCTACAAGGAGCAGGCCCAGTCCCTCTCCGCTCGCCTTGGCGCCCTGCGCGATGTCGAGCTCAAGCGTGACGATCGCCATGTGCCCGACGAGTCTGTCGAACCGATCCTTTCGGTCCGCGATTTCTGCATCCAGTTTGAGCATCACGGCGATATCAACGTCGTCGACCATGTCAACTTTGACGTCCGTCCTGGTCAGACCATGGGCCTGGTGGGCGAGTCCGGTTGCGGTAAGTCCATCACCACGCTGGCCATCATGGGCCTGACCGACGATGACGAGCACCTTTCCGGCGAGGTCCTCTGGGAGGGCCGCGACCTGCTCAAGATGAGCAAGAAGGAGTGGTTCGGCCTGCGCGGTACCGATATCGCTATGGTCTATCAGGACGCCCTGTCCTCGCTCAACCCCTCCATGCTCATCTCTGCCCAGATGAAGCAGCTCACCAAGCGCGGCGGCACCCGCAGCGCCGAGGAACTCCTGGAGCTCGTGGGCCTCGACCCCAAGCGTACGCTCGAGAGCTACCCGCATGAGCTTTCCGGTGGCCAGCGTCAGCGTGTCCTGATCGCTATGGCCCTTACCCGCGACCCCAAGCTGGTCATCTGCGACGAGCCCACGACCGCTCTGGACGTTACCGTCCAGAAGCAGGTCATCAAGCTGCTCAACGACCTTCAGGCCAAGCTCGGCTTTGCCATGATCTTCGTCTCGCATGACCTGGCGCTGGTCGCCGAGGTCGCCCATAACATCACGGTGATGTACGCCGGTCAGGTTATCGAGCAGGCGCCCACCAAGGAGCTGCTCACCAACCCGATCCACGAGTACACCCGCGGTCTTCTGGGTTCCGTTCTGTCCATCGAGAGCGGTTCGGGCCGCCTGCACCAGGTGCCCGGCGCCGTTCCGAGTCCGCGCGATTTCCCCAAGGGCGATCGCTTCGCGCCCCGCTCGAGCCATCCGCGTATTGGCCTGGATACCCGTCCGGTCTTCAAGCGCGTGCCCGGCACCGAGCACTTCTATTCCGAGCTCCCCGACGAGGTGCTCAAGGCAAATGGTTTGACCCCTCACGCGGAGGTGATGTAGATGAGCGAGACCGCAGTCAACGGCGTCGAGCCGATCATCTTCCTTGATGACGTCCACGTCACCTTTAGGACCCGTACCGGCTCGATTCTGCACCCCAACCTGGTTCACGCCGTCCAGGGTGTAACGATTAAGCTCATGCCCGGTCAGACGATCGGCATCGTCGGCGAGTCCGGTTGCGGTAAGTCCACCACCGCCAACGTCATGTGCGGCCTGCAGGCCCCCACGAGCGGCAAGGTCTACTTTAAGGGCAAGGACGTTACCAAACGTACCGCCGAGGACCGTCGCCACATGGGTCGCGTCATCTCGGTCGTGTTCCAGAACCCGGCCACGGCGCTCAACCCCCGCATGGTCGTTCGCGAGCAGCTGCTCGACCCCATGCGCGTCCACAACCTGGGTACCGAGGCCGAGCAGGAGAAGCGCGTCAAGGAACTCTTGGAGCTCACCGGTCTGCCCAGCTCCGCTGCCGAGGTTCTTCCCGGCCAGCTTTCGGGCGGCCAGCGCCAGCGCGTCGCAATTGCCCGTGCCCTGTCGC
>JAXKFZ010000334.1:0-4398 GCA_036550635.1 Collinsella sp.
CAAAATATGCCGTGGCCCTTCCGTCTGCGAAGGCTCGGCATCGGCGTGCTACCATAGCTACGTCCAAGTACACATATCAAGTGGAGGATATCCATGGCAAACGTTCTTGTCTTTGGTCACCAGAACCCCGATAACGACGCCATCATGAGCGCCGTCGTCCTGTCCCAGCTGCTTAACCAGGTTGAGTATGCCGGCAACACCTACGAGGCCTGCGCCCTTGGTCAGCTTCCGGCCGAGTCCGCCAAGTTGCTCGCCGACGCCGGCATTGCCGAGCCCCGCGTGATTGATTCCGTCGAGGCCGGTCAGCTCGTCGTCCTCACCGACCACAACGAGTCTGCCCAGTCCGTCGCCGGCCTTAAGGACGCCACGGTCTTTGGTGTTGTCGATCATCACCGCATCGGCGACTTCGAGACCGCCGGCCCGCTGCACTACATCTGCCTGCCCTGGGGCTCCAGCTGCACCATCGTCACCAAGCTCGCCGGCGTGCTCGGCGTTGAGCTTTCCGACGTCCAGGCCAAGCTGCTGCTCTCGGCCATGATGACCGACACGCTCATGCTCAAGAGCCCCACCACCACCGATATCGACCGCGCCGTCGCCGCCAAGCTCGGCGAGCAGGTGGGCGTCGACCCGGTTAAGTTTGGCATGGAGGTCTTCCTCACCCGTCCGTCCGGCTCCTTCACTGCAGCCGAGATGGTCGGCAACGACATCAAGATGTTCGAGCCCGCTGGCAAGAAGCTGCTCATCGGCCAGTACGAGACCGTCGACAAGACCCGCGCACTCGGCATGATCGACGAGATCCGCGAGGCCATGCGCGCCTACGCCGCCGAGAAGGGTGCCGACGGCATTGTCCTGTGCATCACCGATATCATGGAGGAGGGCTCGCAGGTCCTGCTCGAGGGTGAGACCGAGGCTGCTCAGAAGGGCCTGGGCATTGCTGACGAGCACGACGGCGTCTGGATGCCGGGCGTCCTCTCCCGTAAGAAGCAGGTCGCCGCCCCCATCATGGCCGCCTGCTAGGTTTAGTTGACCGAACGCCACGACCGGATCGCGGACGCCCCGCGCTCCGGTCGTTTTTTGTGCACGGCGCCGCGTCGTCTCTTGGACAGGCGTGCCCGTGCCGTTGAGCAAATAATGTTCAACCTGTGGTTCCGCTTTTCGGCCACGCCTGCGTGCTTGTCGTGCAGGGTAGGCTAGATGCAAGCGTAATACGTTAGAGCGCGGCGCCGCCACTTGGGCGGGCCGTGCTTTTTTAAGACGGGAGCTTTCCCGTGAAAGGAGCCGCCCATGGCAGCAACTGAGCAGCTGTTCAACGTTCGTGAGCGCAAGCGCTTTGAACGTCACGACATCTGGGAGCGCATCGCCGAGAACGGCACGATTTCCGCCGCCGTCATGGTCTTCGCCGCTATCGCCGCCGTTATCTGCGCCAACACCGATGCCTACGAGGCCATCCATCACTTTTTGGAGACCCCGCTGTATGTGGGCCTGGGCAACCTTACGGCTGGTCTCACCGTTGAGCTTTTCGTCAACGACTTCCTCATGGCGATTTTCTTTTTGTTGGTGGGCATCGAGCTTAAGTACGAGATGACGGTCGGCGAGCTCAAAAACCCGCGTCAGGCCATGCTTCCCATGCTGGCAGCCGTGGGCGGCGTCGTCGTTCCCGCCTGCATCTACCTGATCTTTAACCATGCCGGCGCGCACAACGGCTGGGCCATTCCCATGGCAACCGATATTGCCTTTGCGCTGGGCGTGCTGTCGCTTTTGGGCAATCGCGTGCCCAACGGCGTGCGCGTGTTCTTCTCGACGCTCGCCATCGCCGACGACCTCATCTCCATCGCCGCCATCGCCATTTTCTACGGTCAGAGCCCCAATCCGTTTTGGTTGGGCGCCGCCGCGCTTGTGACCTGCGCGCTCGTGTGGCTCAACAAGACGCAGCATTACCGCCTTGCCCCGTATTCGGTACTGGGTCTGCTGTTGTGGTTCTGCATGTTCAAGAGCGGCGTACATGCCACGCTTGCTGGCGTCATCTTGGCCTTTACCATCCCGGCCAAGTGCGGCGTCAAGCTCGATAGCCTCACCGATTGGTTGGGCGAGTGCCTGCCGCTGCTCGATGACCGTTACGATGACGAGGCACACATCCTGGGCCAGCATGACTTTACCGTCTCGACCACCAAGGTCGAGCGCGTCATGCACCGCGTGACCCCGCCGCTCATCCGCATGGAGCGTCTGATCTCCACGCCGGTCAACTTTGTGATCCTGCCGATCTTTGCGTTCGTAAACGCTCAGGTTCGCTTAGTGGGCGTGGACATGAGCACGCTGCTCACCGACCCGGTGACGCTCGGCGTGTACTTTGGCATGCTGCTGGGCAAGCCGATCGGCATCTTTGGTATGACGTTTGCCCTGGTTAAGCTTAAGATCTCCGAGCTGCCGCATAACGTTAACTGGCACATGATTGCCGGTGTGGGCATTCTGGGCGGTATCGGCTTTACCATGTCGATTCTCATCAGCGGCCTTGCCTTCCCGACGGCCCAGTTTGAGGTTCTTGCAGCCAAGGCCGCTATTCTCGCCGGCTCTGTCACCGCGGCCGTGCTTGGCATGATCTACATGAGTGTTGTCTGCAAGCATCCCGCGCCCAAGGGCGAGTAAAAGCGAAAAAAACCGGGCCGGACATGCCCCGGATACCCTCGTATGCAAAAAACGCCGTTTGTGAGCACTGTCACAAACGGCGTTTCATTTATTTGGCCACGGGCCCCAATGACTAGGGCTATTCCACCGTTCCGTAGACGGCGCCCCAGCCGTGGGCGGCCAAGGCGGAGTTGAGCTGGTCGCAAAGTGACTGGCGGTCGTAATAGCCGGGCGGTAGCAGGTTGACGATTTCCATGAGGTCGGGCACCAGGTCCAAGATCTCGGCCTGTACGATCAGATCTAGGCGGTCGATGGCGTGGCGATCGTAAAACAGTCCGTCGACCAGGCGCTGCAGGTCGCCGAATTCCTCGGCCTGGAACGATCCGTACTCCATAGTGCCTCCTTGGGCGCCCCACGCCGGCATGCGCGGCGATTCGTAATTTATTGCGATGTACTTAATCTATCACGGCTTCATAACGTTGCGGCGGTGGCGGTCTATACTTAGACGAACTGCAACGTCCCGCTTCGCGAAAGGTCGCACCCATGCAGACGATCTACCAGAAGATGGAAACCACCGAACTCGATGCCGCTATCGAGGCACTCAAAGCCGAGGTCGCCGAGGTCAAGGCCAAGGGCCTGGCGCTCGACATGGCCCGCGGCAAGCCGTCGCCCTCCCAGGTGGACATCTCTCGACCCATGCTCGATATCCTCAACGCCGACGCCGATCTGCACGATGGCAACGTCGACTGCTCCAACTACGGCTGCTTTGAGGGTATTCCCTCGGCACGCAAGTTGGCAGGGGAGTTCCTGGGCTGTCCCGCCGAGCAGACGCTCGTACTGGGTTCGTCGAGCCTGCTGATTGAGCACGACATCGCCGGCATGTTCTGGCGCTGTGGCTCGTGCGGCAGCGAGCCTTGGGAGGCTTACGAGGCCGCGCACGACGGCAAGAAGGTCAAGTTCCTGTGCCCCGTTCCCGGCTACGATCGCCACTTTGGCATCACCGCCGACTTGGGCATCGAGAACGTCCCCGTCGCGATGACCGACAACGGCCCCGACATGGACGAGATCGAGCGCCTCGTTGCCGCCGACGACTCCATTAAGGGCATCTGGTGCGTGCCCAAGTATTCCAACCCCACGGGCATCACCTTTAGCGAGGACACTGTGCGCCGCCTGGTCGAGATGCCCACGGCCGCGCCCGATTTCCGCATCTTCTGGGACAACGCTTACTGCGTGCACGATCTGTACGACGAGACCGACGAGCTCGCCAACATCTTCGATCTTGCCCGCGCGGCGGGCACCGAGGACCGCGTGGTGGCCTTTGCCTCGACGTCCAAGATCACCTTCCCGGGCGCCGGCATCGGCTTTATCGGTGCGAGCCCCGCGGTCATCGCCGAGTTCTCCAAGCGCTTGAAGGCCGGCCTCATCAGCGCCGACAAGCTCAACCAGCTGCGTCACGTGCGCTTCCTTCCTACCATCGAGGCGGTCAAGGAGCACATGAAAAAGCATGCTGAGTTCCTGCGTCCGCGCTTTGAGGCCGTCGAGCGCAAGCTCACCGAGGGCTTGGGCGACACGGGCTGCGCCACCTGGACGCACCCCCGCGGCGGCTACTTTGTGAGCTTCGATGGCCCCGAGGGCTCGGCCCAGAAGGTCGCCGCGCTTTGCGCCGACCTGGGCGTCAAGCTCACGCCGGCCGGTGCTACCTGGCCCTATGGCAAGGACCCGCGCGACACCAACATCCGCATCGCGCCGAGCTATCCCACGGTCGAGGACCTGGAG
>JAXKFZ010000335.1:0-11762 GCA_036550635.1 Collinsella sp.
CCATTGAACTACGCCCGCAAGATATGGTCGGGACGACAGGATTTGAACCTGCGACATCCTGCTCCCAAAGCAGGCGCGCTACCAAACTGCGCCACGTCCCGAAGGTGTTGAGCAGCTAAGGTCTAAACCTTGCGTGTCCCAAAGCGAAGGAAATTATAGGGGAGACTCCCCGCCTGTGCAAGCGCAGAAACCCTAGCTCCTCGAATGTGCGACAAACTTGCTGTGGAGCAGACCGATCACAAACGCCACCACGGCAACCGGCGCCCACGCGGCACCGATGTCTGCCAGGGGTAGCGCATCAAACGGCAGCCACGCGCCCGCAAAGAACGCATCGCGGACCGAGGTGATCACGCTCTGCACGGCAACCACGCCGCCGACCCAGACCCACACCTGCGGATGAGCGTCGCAAAAGCCGTGTACCAAACCCATGAGGACCAGCACGATGGCGACGGGATACAAGGCGTTGAGCATGGGCACCGAGAACATGAGGATCACGTCGAGGCCCACGTTGGAGAGCACGCACGAAAACGCTGCGAACACAAAGGCGAGAATCGCAAAGGGACGGCGCATGGCCTCCTCGGAGGCCTCCGCTCCCCCTTTAACCACATACGTTTCGCAGAAGTAACGCGCGCAGCAGCTGATGAGGCCGATGCACACGTTCATGCAGGCGAGGAAGAAGATGGCGAAGACCACGACCGTGCCGGCAAGCCCAAAGTGCATGGAGGCCGAGCGGGCGAGAATGGCGGCGCCGTTGGTGGCGTCGGACATCACGGTGCCGAGCTGCATACCGGCAAGGGCCAAACCGCAGTAGATGACGGCCATGAGCACGCCGGCGATCACACCGGAGCGCGAAATCTCAAAGGCCACGCGCTTGTCATCGGTAACACCCAACTCGTGGATGGTCTCGGCGATGATGATGCCGAAGGCGAGCGACGCAAGCAGATCCATGGTCTGATAACCGGTCAAAAAGCCCTGCACGGTAGCACCGGCATTGTAGGGAGTCTGCGGCGCGGCAGCCGGTCCCAGCGGCGAGATCACGGCAGCACCCACGACCAGCACGATGAGCGCAATGAGCGCGGGGCCCGTAATGCGCCCGAGCACGCGCGTGATAACGCCCGGACGCAGCGTGAGCGCAAACGCGACGACAAAGAAGCCAACGGCAAACACCAGGCGAGCCGTGCCGAGCGAAACGCCCTCGGGCAGTAGCGGCACCAGCATCTCGAAGGCCGTAGAGCTTGTGCGCGGAATGGCCAGGCACGGGCCGATGGCCAAATACACCGCCGCAACGAAGAATTCGCCAAACTTAGGATGCACGCGCCCAGCCAGCTCGCGGGCCGTGCCGGCGAGCGCGACGGCGATAAATCCCATAACAGGCAGACCGATAGCGGCAATCAAAAAGCCGATCATGGCAAGCGGCGTGGCCGTGCCGGCCTGAAGTGCCAGCAATGGCGGAATGATGAGGTTACCGGCGCCAAAGAGCATCGAGAACAGCGCAATGCCGACGGTAACGACATGGTCGAAGCGCAGACCGCGCGGTGCGGATGAGGCCATAGGCACACCTTTCGGGTCGAAACAAAAACGGGACGGGCAAAAACACCCATCCCGCAAGTATAAACGGTCTAGCAGCTTTAGCAGGCTAAATCGCGCAAAGCGTCAATCGCGGTATCGACTTCCTCGTCCGTGTTGAAATACCCAAACGAGAAGCGAACGACACCCTGGCGCTCGGTCCCGAGCGCGCGGTGCATGAGCGGAGCGCAATGGGCGCCGGGGCGCGTCGCAATCCCCCACCCTTGCATGAGCGCGTCCGAGATCTCGGCAGAGTCGATATCACCCACGTTGAGTGAGACGATCGCCGAGCGCACGGGCTGGTCAAACGCACCGTAGAGCTTAATCCCCGGAATCTCGCGCACGCCAGCGAGAAAGCGATCAGCCAGCGCTCGCTCATGCGCCGCGATCGCCTCGACCCCGCCTTGCGCCTCGATAAAGTCGAGACCGGCAGAAAGGCCCGCGATGCCGTGGCCGTTGAGCGTGCCCGCCTCAAGGCGCGTGGGCCACTCAAGTGGCTGCAGCGCATCGAAGCTGTGCACGCCCGTGCCGCCCATGGCCCACGGAGCCACGTCAATGCCCTCCGCCACGACCAGGCCGCCGGTCCCCTGCGGACCCATGAGCCCCTTATGGCCGGTAAAGCACACTATGTCGAGGCCCATGGCCTGCATATCGACACGCGCCGTACCGGCAGACTGCGAGGCATCGACGATCACAAGCGCACCTGCCGCATGGGCCATGGCCGCTACGCGCGCAATGTCGACCGCGTTGCCGGTCACGTTGGAGGCATGCGTCACCACCACGGCACGCGTACCCGGCGTGACCAACCGCTCGAGTTCGTCGTAGTCGAGCACACCGTTTACGTCACAGCCCGCATGCTCAACGGTCACACCCCGCTCCGCTGCCAGGCGGTTGAGCGGACGCAGCACGGAGTTATGCTCGAGCACCGTCGTGACCACGCGATCACCGGGACGTACCACGCCGTTGATGGCGGTGTTGAGCGCCGCCGTGGAGTTGGGCGTAAAGCACACATGGTCCGCCCTCGGGCAACCCAAAAGGCGTGCGAGCTTGGCACGGCAAACGTGAATCGTACGAGCGGCATCGAGGGCACCCGACGTAGCGCCGCGCCCGGCATTGCCGAGCGAGCGCATCGCCTGCGTCACGGCATCGATGACCGTCTGCGGCTTGTGCATGGTCGTCGCCGCGTTATCCAGGTAGATCATCGCACGACCTCCCACATATCAATCACGGTATAGCCCTCGGTAGGAACGCCCGCCGCGGCGAGTTCACCGCGCAGCAACTCCTCATCGGCAGGCAACGCCTTCCACGCCAAGCCACAGCCGGCAGCGACCTCCCCGGGCACGGGAATCGTGCGCCCGGGTAGGCCGCGCTCGATGCACAGGGACTCGCAGCCCATGGCGGCCGCCGTGGTGGGAAACGTGATGACAAGCGCCGGGCGCTTCTCCCTCATGGCAACTCCAACCAATACGCTACGGGCGCACGACGCGTACGGCCTGCTCCATCTTCTCCACGATCACGTACATGTTGGTGACCTCGCCCACGGCAAGCTGGTCCTTAATGCCATAGTGGTCGAGGCAGGTGCCACAGGTAAGAATCTCGACACCCTGCTCCGCCAGGCCCATCAGGTCATCGAGCACCGGCGAGCCCTCAACGGTGAGCTTGGCACCGCCGTTGTAGAACAGCATGGTCGCGGGCAGCTCCTCCTGCTGCGTCACGGCAAAGATGAACGCCTTCATGAGCTTGTGGCCCAGCTCGTCGTCTCCACGGCCCATGCAATCGGTGTAGATGGAAATGACGAGTTTGCCCTTGCCGGCGCTGGCATCACAGAAGGCAGCGCCATCCTGTTCGGGATCGGCCACGGCAACGGCGCCAGAGGTCGCCACGGTCACGTGCCACTCGGCGTCAGAAACCTTCTCGACCGAGGCCGTGCAGCCCTTCTCCTGTGCCATCTTGGAGATGTTCTTGACGGCGGTCTCGTTATCGACCGAGGTCACCACGGCACCCTCGCCATCGAGCTGCTTCAGGGCTTTGAGCGTCTTGACGACGGGCAGCGGGCAGGCATCGCCCATGGCATTGACTTCAATTTTGGTAGACATAGCTTTTCCTTTCGAAAGAACCGTTCTAGAGAACGGTAAACAGTTACATAAACGTGCGGGCTAGCGAACAACGTGGATGGCAGGACCGCCTGGTACCGGCTCGTACACGCGACCGACGACGGCGGCGATACGTCCTTCGGCATGTAGACGGCTCGCAAGCTCATCCACATCGGCAGCAGGTGCCGCGATAAGCAGGCCACCAGACGTCTGCGGGTCGTACAGCGCGTCGAGCATGCCCGGCTCAAGGTCCTCGTCGGCCGTCACGCGCGGGCCAAAGAAGTCCTGGTTGCGGTAGGAGCCCGCGGGGATAATGCCCAAACGCGCCATGTCGAGCACCTGGTCAAAGAGCGGCACCGCCCCCGACGCAAGCTCAATCTGCACGCCCGAGCCCTCGGCCATCTCGCACGCATGCCCGATCAGGCCAAAGCCCGTGATGTCGGTGCAGCCGTGAAGCTCAAGTCCCTCGGCCAGACGAATCGGAGCCTCGTTGAGGGTGCGCATCGAGTCAAACATGGCTGCGGCCTCGTCCTGCTCGATGAGCTCGCCCTTAATGGCCGTGGTGATGATGCCCGAGCCAACCGCCTTGGTCAGCAGTAACGCATCGCCCACGCGCGCGCCGCTGTTGGCGAGCATGCGGTCGAGCGCGACAAACCCGCTCACGGACAGGCCGTACTTGGGCTCGTCGTCGTTGATGGTGTGACCGCCCGCGATGGAGCAACCCGCCTCGACGCACTTGTCGGCGCCGCCCGCCAGAATCTGACCGGCAACCTCAACGCCCAGACAGCTCGGGATGCACAGCAAGTTCATGGCATGGCTCGGCCGCCCGCCCATGGCGTAGATGTCCGACAGCGAGTTTGCCGCGGCGATCTGGCCAAACAAAAACGGGTCGTCGACCATCGGTGGGAAGAAGTCGATGGACTGCACGAGACCCAAGTTATCGCCAACGCGAAAGACGCTCGCATCGTCGGAGGTATCGAACCCCACGAGCAAGTTGTCGTTATGCACATTGGGTAAATCGCCCAGGACCTGGGCGAGGGCTCCAGGAGCCAACTTAGCGGCTCAACCGCTCGCGGCAGTCATAGACGTGAGCTTAATCTGATCGTCAGCCATCGATACCTCCTCTCATCGGTCAATCATTTTCTCCCAGTATACGCATGAATGCGAGCCTGCGGCGGATGCATTAATTGAGCGCCTGTGCGCGAATCGCCGCGCCGATGGCACCGGCAAAGCGAGCCTGGGGCGAGGTGGTCACCGGCGACCCCAGCAGCTCGCCCAACCGCTCCACCACGAAGGCGTTCTCGCACAGGCCACCGGTCAGGTAGTACGGGGCGCCCGCGGCCTGCCCGGCCATGGTCGCCACGCGCGAGACCACGCTGTCGATCACGCCGCGCGCAATGTTCTCGCGCGGCTCACCGCGACCGATCAGGCTGATGACCTCGCTTTCGGCAAACACCGTGCACATGCTGCTGATCTTGGTGGGTTCGCCGGAACGCGCCAGGTCGGCCATCTGCTGCTGGGAAATGCCTAGGCGGTCGGCCATGATCTCAAAAAAGCGCCCCGTGCCGGCGGCGCACTTGTCGTTCATGGCGAACTTGGCCACGCGGCCGCCCTTGAGTTGGATGACCTTGGTATCCTGACCGCCCACGTCGATCACCGTGCCGTGATCGCCAAACAGGCGCACGGCACCGGTGCCGTGGCAGGTAATCTCGGTCACGACCTTGTGCGCATAGGGCACGGCGACGCGGCCGTAGCCAGTCGCGACCACGCGAACATCGTCGCCCGTCACGTCATAGCCGGCCGCTGCCAATGCCTCGCGCAGCCGCTCGGCCGCATCGACCGAGGAGAACCCGGTTGGCTGCACGCACGTCCACGCCACCGAACCCTCCCCGTCGACCACAGCAGCCTTAGCCGCCGTAGACCCGATATCGATCCCGATCCCTATCATGGCTCTCTCCCAATCTAAACATCAAAGATAGCGGCGCGTTCAGGCGCCTTAGCTCTAGGTTTCTCAGGTGCCGGAGATTGCCCCGAAAGAGGAGCGCAGCGTACTTTGGGTACGCAAGCGACGGTTTGAGGGGCAAGATCCGGTGCCTGAGGAAGCTAGAGGGTTTCGATGAAGGCAGCGATGCGCGTCTCGATCTGGCCCATGTCGCCGTTGCTGTAGTCGGTCTCGATCTTCATATACGGAATACCCGCACCCTCGACGGCCTCCTGCATGCGCGCGCTCTCAACGTTGAAGGTGTGGCAAGCCTGTAGCACGCTCTCTACCACGCCATCGACATGATACTTCTCGCACATAGCCAGCGTGTTTTCCATACGACCGTCGTTGGGCGTCATGACCGAGCAGTTGATGTCCAGGTAGCGGTCGGCGATGGAGCGCAGGATGTCGGGAGCCTCCGGATCGATCATCATGGCCGCCGTGCGCTCGCCCGAGCAGTCGTCCATGCACACGACCACGCCGCCGTTGGACTCGATGGTGCGACCGATCTTGTTGATCACGCCGCCCACCGGGCAGCCGGTGATCAGAATGCGCTTGGCGTCTGCCGCGACCGGGCGCTCGCCCGCGTCGTAGGCCTCGCGCAGCTTGGCGACCTTTTGCTCCAGCTGCTGCGTATAGGCCTCGATATCAAAGCTGAACGTACCGGCAAACATGGTGCTCATCAGATCGACGCCGCTCATGGCCGCCGGCTGGTTGGCCTGCAGCGCAAACATCTCGAGCTGGGCCGCACGCAAGCGGTTGCGGCGACGAACGGCAGCACGAAGGTCGTCATCGGTGATCGTAATACCGTAGAAGTTCTCGAGCTCCTCCTTGAGCAGGCGGCACTCCTCGTACCAGCCTTCACGCTCGTAGGCGCGATCGCGACCCTGCGGAAGATGCAGAATGTGCGTGCGCTTGAGCTCGTTGAGCAGCTCGTACATCTTCTTCTTGCCGTCGCAGGTGGTCTCGCCGATGATCATGTCGCTAAAGTACGTAAACGGGCACTTTTGCGAGTAGGCAAAGCCGTAGGTCGACTTGATGAGCGGGCAGAGGTTTGTCGGCAGCACCTTCTCGGCCTCGGGAATCACCTCATCGGACGTACCGCACAGAGCGACACTCGCAGCCCCCGCGGCATCGATAATCTCGAGCGGCGTATAGCTGCACAAAAAGCCGACCAGGCGATTACCCGCCTGCTTGTAATCCTTAACGCGAATAAACGCCGCCTTGCGCTGCTCGTTGAACTCCTCAAACGTGCTGGGCAACGGCTGCTCAATGTTTTCCGACATATAACTCCTAAACCTTTTAACCAACCAAGGAAACGGCTTTCCCAGGTGCCCGAGGTTGCCGTGAAAAAGGAGCGCCGCGTACTTTGGTACGCAAGCGACGGTTTGAACGGCAAGATCGGGTGCCTGGGGAAGCCGCCGGGACGAATAGTCCTAAATGGTTTCCAAGAAAGCCTCAATCCTGGTTTGCAGTTGGCCTGCATCCTCGCCGGCGTAGTCGGTCGTGATGTGCATAAACGGAATGCCGGCCTCCTCGGCAGCCTTCTCCACGGCAAACGACTCCATCTCGTAGAGCGTGCAGAACTGCAGGGCCACGTCGACGATGCCGTCGGCATGCAAGTCCTTGGCCATCTGGACAATGTCTTTCATACGCTGATCGTTGGGCGTAAAGACGGCGCAGTTAATCTTAAAGTAGCGCTCGGCGATGGCGTCGAGCATCTCGTCGACCGTCTCACCGGACTCGTCGACCAGGTCCTTGTAGTAGCGCGAGCCCGTGCAGGACTCCTCGCCTACCACAACGCCGCCGGCCTTCTCGATGAGGTTGAACAGCTTCCAGTTGGGCACGGCCATGGGCGTGCCGGTGTACAGGATGCGCTTGGTCCCCTTGGGCGCCACGCCCTCGCCGGCCTCGACACGCTGCTCGCACTCGGCGGCCATCTCGTTGATGGCTCCGGTCAGACGCGGCGTATCGTCCATAAAGGCGGCCTGAACGGTCAGCAGGCTGTCGAGACCGCTGATGGGCGCCGGATCGGCAGCGCGCGTGGCAGCCAGACGCTGCAGGGCGCGACGCTTCTCGTTGACGGCGTGGATGGCAGCCTTCAGGCGCTCGGGCGTAATCTTGACGCCGCACTCTTCCTCGATCTTGGCGGCAAGCTTTTTAACCTCGGCCTTCCAGGTCACGAGCGTCGACTCGTCGTGCACGTTGGGGATATCCATGACGTACATGTTCTTTTGCGTGGCAAAGAACTCGTAGGCCTTCTTCTTGCCATCGCAGGTGTTCTCGCCCACCACCAGATCACTCGACTCAATGTAGGGGCAGACCTC
Organism: Collinsella sp.; assembly: GCA_036550635.1. Classification (GTDB taxonomy): domain Bacteria; phylum Actinomycetota; class Coriobacteriia; order Coriobacteriales; family Coriobacteriaceae; genus Collinsella. The sequence continues at coordinate 7,968 of JAXKFZ010000335.1, forward strand.
GCCCAGCTTAAAGCCGGCAAAGCTCTTGATGAGCGGACAGGTGTTGCGCGGCAAGTGCTCCTCGACCTTGTCCGTTGCCCAGTCGGCACCCGAGCACAGGCCCACGGGGATGCCATCGCAGGCAAGCACGATCTCCTCGGGCACGTAGACGCAGAACGAACCGACGATCTTGGTGGCCTCGCCGGCCTCCTTCTTGTCGAGCATCTCCTTAATACGGCCGCTGTGGATGTTGGTGGCGACAAAATCCAGGTAGGACGTAGACTTGGGGCGATTGTTCTGCGTCAGGAACATATCGCCGTACATCTGGCCCACGGCGCCCAGCAGCATGTCGTGGTCGGCAAGATTCATGCCGAGGCTCTCCCACATCGGATGGAAATCGAATTCTTCAGCCATGACGGTTCCCCTCTCGAACCAAAAATGAATAGCTACGGTATTTCTGCACGGTGGGTGGCGAAAACCCAGCCGTGCTCAAACCCGGAATTTTGGGGAACCCGCTTTGCGGTCGATTATTTAGTTGTGCGTCGTCTCTCCCGGAGCCGTGAACATACCTGCTCATATGCGGCTCCGAGCCATGTATAGGGCACGCGCGGCAACGCGGCGAATGTATGTCGTCTGCGGCATGTGCGCACCCTCCTTTACAAGTTGAGGTCAACTATATCAACGGTTATCGACCATGCGAACACCGTTGACATTCGTACGACAGCGTCGTGTGCCGTCGTTTAATAAATAATTATTTTGATTGATAAGAATTTGTCATCCATCATTCGGCGAGCGGCAAGACAAAGCCGCCGAGGCTTATACCCCCGACGGCATTACCCGGCGCTATCGACAAACCAAATGGATCTTACTCGCATCGAAGTGCATGCGCAGCGTCTCGCCTGCTTGCGGCAGCTCGTCGACAGGCACGCCCACCTTGTTGACCTTCCACTGCAGACGCGTGGGCGCATCGACGCGCGGCACGTCCAGCAGCACCAGCCGCTCAAAGCGCGAATCGCTCACACGGGCCACGTGCAAATCGTAGCTGTTACGGCCCCGCTCCGCGCGATTGTCAACATGGAAGTAGCTCGCACGAATACCGAGGTACGCCACATTATCGGGAACCTCGCGACCCACGTTAAAGGTCATGCCCCAGTCGAGGGCCTCAACTTCTTCGTCGCCGATCTTGCGCGCCCGGCTTGTGTTCTTGCAGCCCGTCAGGCGCAGTGCCGCCAGCGTCTGCGGACGGCGGACCACGTCCTCGACGGAACCGATCTCCTCCACATGCCCGTCGTGCATCACGCAGATGCGCTGGCACAGGCGGCACGCTTCGTCGATGTCGTGGCTCACGTAGAGCACGGTGCGGTTGCAGACGTCGAACAGGTCGAGCATGTTTTGCTCAAGCGCGCTCTTGAGATACGCATCGAGTGCGCTCATGGGCTCGTCGAACATAAAAATGCCCGGATGCGCCGCCACCATACGGGCAAGCGCCACGCGTTGCTGCTGCCCGCCCGAGAGTCGCGCGGGGTAGCGATCGACAAAATCGGCCAGACCGAAAATGCCCAGATAGCGCTCGGCGAGCTTTTTGCGCGCGGCGGCGTCGCCAGCATCCTTTACACCGGCGCATACGTTATCGGCCACCGTCATGTTGGGAAACAGCTGATAGTTTTGGAACAACAGGGCGCATTTTCGCTCCTGGGGTGACAGGTTGATGCCAGCCGCCGAGTCAAAAAAGGTCACGCCGTTGACGACGATCTTGCCCTCGTCGGGCGTCTCCACGCCGGCAATGCAGCGCAGTGTGCAGCTCTTGCCACATCCGGAGGCACCGAGCAAGGCCACGCGCTCCTCGCCGGCCTCAAGCTGCATGTCGAGCACAAACCCGGGATAACGTTTCTTAATATCCAGAACGAGCGACATGGCCTATCGACCTCCCTGTAATGCGGCATCATCGCGCATGAGCTCGGCCAGTGCCTCGCGATCGATACGCAAGGCATCACCGCCCGCCGGGTCGAGCGAATCGCCCTGTCCGGCGAGATCTTTGGCCTGCTTACGTTCCGCACGGGAAAGGCCACGCTCGCGGTATTTTTGCGAATGCGCCGTGTACATGTTGATGAACAGGATGACTAGGAAGCTGAACGCTATTACGACCACGACCCAAAAGAGGGCCACCGACGTATTGCCGCCCATCCACTCAAAGTAGATGGCGATGGGAATGGTCTGCGTAATGCCGGCATAGTTGCCCGCAAAGAACAGGGTGCAGCCAAACTCGCCCATCGCGCGGGCAAAGGCGAGCACCGTGCCGGCGGCAATCGAGGGCCAGCCAAGCGGCATCATAAGCTTGGTAAAGATGCGACGCTCGGACCAGCCCAGCGTGCGCGCCGCATCGAGCATCTGCGTGTCGAGGCTCTCGAAGGCGCCGAGTGCCGTACGATAGACGAGCGGGAACGACACCACCACGGCAGAGATCACCGCCGCCGGCCACGTAAAGACGATCGAGACGCCGTGCGCGATAAGCCACTGGCCCACCCCGGTCGAGCGGCCAAACAGCATGAGGAGCAGAAAGCCGCAGACCGTGGGCGGCAGCACCATAGGAATCGTAAAGACCGAATCGAGCAGGCCCTTGATGCGGCTCGAGGTACCCATAGTCTTCCACGCGGCAAACAGGCCCAGCGCAAAGGAGATCAGCAGGGCAAGGCCGCTCGTTTTTATGGACACCCAAAACGGGCGATAGTCGATGTCGCCCAAAAAGGAGGCCAGAGAGGTTAAGGGCCCCTGCTCATCCCGCAACACGACAGACGACGCTTCTGCCATTTGAGCGCTATCAAGCCAACGCGCGCCGCCCTTGGCATCACCCGAGGCTGATGCAATCACCACATAGCGGTCCCCATCCGCACCGCGCTCGTCAAAGCCATAGGTATACCCGCCGGCATCAAACGTAGTTTCCTCCGTGACATACCAAGGAAGATCCACGTCCCCCAGCTGCGCACCTCCCATGCAGTTTGCGCTGTCGAGCTCACAGACGAGGGCCTTGAGACCCGATACGCACTCGTTGTCCTGCGGATCCAATCCATACTTCTCGACCGCCTTGGGCGATATCCACGCCACAACGCGATCGGCAGCGGGCGCCACTACAAGGTCCACGTCCTCGTCAACGGGAAAGCGGTAGCCCTCAGGTTGGCCCTCCATGGCACGAGCGGTCCCCTTGGCCAACCGCTCAAAACCCTCGATCCCATAGGAAAGCCCATGAGCGGTCGCAGTAACCTGGGTCCCGTTCTCAGCGTCCCCAGCAAATGCAAATCCCGGCACCCAGCAAAGCGCGAAGGTCAAAGCACAGGCGACAAACATGCGGAATCTATTAAGCACGAAAAGCTCCAAGAGAATACAAGGACGGAGTGAAACACAAAACGATGGAATTATCGCGCCAAGCCGCACTACGCGGAAAGCTCAAAGCCGTACTTAGCCCAAATCTTCTGAGCCTTCTTGTTAGACAGGCAGAAGTCGATAAACGCCTTGGCCTCGTCGGTGTGCTCGGAACTCTCGGCAACGGCACCCGGATACACGATGGGCTTGTGCGAATCCTCGGGGCACACGAAGGCTTCCTCGATGCCGTCGTAGCGGTAGATGTCAGAGCTGTAGACAAAACCGGCCACGCAGTCGCCTGTGGACACATAGGCGGCGGCGGTGCCGACCTTGTCGGCCAGGGCTACCTTGTCGGCGAGCTCGGGCGCGTACTCGCCGTCGTCGCCCTCGGTACCGGTATAGAGGCCCACGGAAGCCAGCGCCTGGTTGGCGTACTTGCCGGCGGGGACGGTCTTGGCG
>JAXKFZ010000063.1:0-7137 GCA_036550635.1 Collinsella sp.
CTATCGAAACACATCTCCACCGTTCCTTCAACTGGGAAAATGCCGCCCCCGGGGGCCCGGATGGGGCCTCGGGGGCGTTCGGCTAGCTGCGGGAACGGCCTATCCGCTCAAAGTGTTCGGCTGAGATCGGAAATCAACCACGAATTTGTAAATGCGCAGGTAGACGTAGTCGTCCGGACCCAGATGAGGTTACTTTTCAACGCGTCCTCGGGCATGCGGCATAATTTTGATTCGCGCTTCGCGCTACAAAATAATGCCGCGCCCTGCGGAATGCGTTGGAAAGTAACCTCATCTGGGTCCTAGGAGCACGCACTCCATGCACAGCTCTCAAACATGTTCTGGGGCTAATATAAAGTTTGAGGCTCGGCTTTGCCGAGCCCTTATATAAGGAGGCCGGAGCCAAAGCTCCGGCCTCGCTATCTTTCCCATTAGATTAAGTGAGCGATCAAGGAATCGCACCCCTCTGCAGTGGTAACGCAGGGCCCGTGCTGGACTTAGTTTTCAGAACATTCCGCAGACCAGGAAACCCCCTTATCCGCAGCTCCGAAGGAGCAGGATAAGGGGGTTTCCATGGTCGAGGACGTTCTGAAAACTAAGTCCAGCGCGGGCCCGGACGAGAACAACCGACTACAGGTCGATGTGCGATTCCTTGATCGGGAACGGCTCCGCGAAGTGGCAGGCGCAGCAGTGACCCGGTGCAACTTCCTTAAACTCGGGAAGTTTCTCAGAGCAGATGCCCTGCGCGATCGGGCAGCGGGTGTGGAAACGGCAACCGGTCGGCGGATCCAGCGGTGACGGCGGATCGCCGGCAAGGATGATGCGCTTACGGGTCTTCTGGATATCCGGATCGGGCACCGGCACGGCAGACAGCAGCGACTGCGTGTACGGATGGTGAGGCTCGCTATAGAGCGTCTTCCAGTCCGAAACCTCAACCATCTTACCCAGATACATAACGGCAACGCGATCGGAGATGTGCTGCACGACGGAGAGGTCGTGAGCAATGAAGAGATAAGCAGTACCGAACTTATCCTGAAGCTCCTTCAGCAGGTTCAAAACCTGGGCCTGAATGGAAACGTCAAGTGCAGAGACAGGCTCGTCGCAGATGATCAGCTTGGGCTTCAGAGCGAACGCGCGGGCAATGCCGACACGCTGACGCTGACCGCCGGAGAACTCGTGCGGATAGCGGTTGATGTGCTCGGGGTTCAGACCGACGACGTCCAGCAGCTCGCGGACACGCTCAATACGCTCCTCCTTGGTGCCCACGCCGTGAATGGTCATGGGCTCGGAGACGATCTCGCCGATGGTCATACGAGGGTTGAGCGAAGCATAGGGATCCTGGAAGATAAACTGCATCTCGCGACGCATGTCCTTGATCTCATGTTTGCTCATCTCGGCAACATCTTTGCCCTGGAAGAACACCTTACCGGCGGTCGGCTTGGTCAAGCGCATGATGGTGCGACCCGTCGTGGACTTACCGCAACCAGACTCACCAACCAGACCAAAGGTCTCGCCAGGATAAATCTCAAAAGAGATGTCATTTACAGCAGAGACGACACGCTTGGAAAAACGCTTGGCGAACATGCCGGACTCAGCGGGGAACTCCTTAGAGAGGTGCTCGACCTTCAGCAACGGAGTACGCTCGTTGGTATCTGCCATTACGCCTCGCCTCCCTTCTTGGAATCCTTGCGCGTACGGGACGTCTCAGGAGCGTTCTTGAGAAACTCGGGGTCACCGGAGTAGTGGCATGCAGAGTAATGACCAGACTCGGTGACAACGCGCTCGGGGCGCTGCTTGCGGCACTTATCGGTCGCATAGGGACAACGAGGCGAGAACACGCAGCCCTCGGGCAGGTTCATGAGCGAAGGCGGGTTGCCGTGAATCGGCGTAAGCGGCTTCTTCTCTTCGATGGCCTGCTCCGGGATGGAGCGGATAAGGCCCCAGGTGTAGGGGTGGCGGCTCTCGTAGAAGATTTCCTCAGCAGTACCGAACTCGACGGGACGGCCTGCGTACATAACCATGATCTTATCGGCCATATCGGCAACGACGCCCAGGTCATGGGTAATCATGATAATGGCGTTGCCGTTCTTCTCCTGCATCTCCTGCATGAGCTCGATAATCTGAGCCTGAATGGTAACGTCCAGGGCCGTCGTGGGTTCGTCGGCAATCAGGATATCGGGGTCGCAGGCAAGAGCCATAGCGATCATGACGCGCTGACGCATACCGCCAGAGAACTGGTGCGGATACTCATTGACGCGCTTCTCGGGCTCGGGGATACCCACGAGGTCCAAAAGCTCGGTGGCACGCTTGAGCGCCTCCTGCTTGGAGTAGCCACGGTGCAGACGAAGGCCCTCGCCCACCTGCTTGCCGATCTTATAGACCGGGTTCAAGGAGGTCATAGGATCCTGGAAGATCATCGCGATATCGTTACCGCGAATGTGCTGCATCTCTTCCTCAGTCATTTCGAGGATAGAACGACCGCGATAGCGAACGTCACCGCCCTCGATCTTTCCCGGAGGCATCGAGATAAGACCCATGATGGTCATGGCGGTCACAGACTTACCGGAGCCGGACTCACCGACGACGCCCAAGGTCTCGCCGCGATCGAGCGTGTAGGACACACCGTCGACAGCGCGAACGACGCCGTCCTCGGTATGGAAATACATCTTAAGGTCATCGACCTCGAGCAGATGCTGGCCCTCGGGAACCGGCTGGTCCTTCAGGTCCACATAGTTCTTGTTCTTCTTCATCCTTATGCGTCCTTCATCTTGACGTCGAGGGCGTCGCGCAAACCGTCACCCAGCAGGGTGAAGGCGAGCACCGTCGAGAGAATTGCCAGACCGGGCATGATCATCATCCAGGGAGCAGTCAGCAGATACTGCTGACCGTCCTGAATCATGGAGCCCCACGAAGGCGTAGGCGGAATAACGCCCATGCCGAGGAAGGACAGAGCAGACTCGGTCAGGATGGCGCCACCAATGTTCATGGTCGCGTAGACCACGATGGAGGCGACGGAGTTCGGGAAGATGTGACGCACGACGATACGAGCATCAGATGCACCCATCGCGCGCGCAGCATCAACATAGTCGTTTTCCTTGACGGTCAAGATCGCAGAGCGGAAGACGCGCGCAATCGAAGGCCAGCCGAGAATACCGATGGCGATAAAGACGTTCTGAAGACCGCGGCCGATAACGGCGATCATGGCGACAACGAACAGCACGTACGGGAACGCCAGGAAGATGTCCGCACAGCGCATGATGATCGTATCCCAGATGCCGCCGTAGAAACCGGCCAGAGCACCCATGACCAGACCGATCAGCGTGGAAATCGCGGTGGCCATAATTCCGACAGACAGCGAAACGCGCGCACCGTAGATAACGCGGACGAGAATGTCGCGACCAAGGGCGTCGGTGCCAAACGGGTGCTCTGCACACGGAGCCAACAGCGACGTCTCGGCCATGGTGGTCGAGTCGGAAGCCGTCGGCGAACCGAGCCAGGGCTTAGCCCACAGATCTGCGGTCAGGGCAACCAAAACGACGATGATGATCCAGCAGACACCGATAACGGCGAGCTTGTTCTTGCGAAGACGCTTAAAAGCGTCGCCCCACAGCGTGCGGGACTTGGCGGGAGCAGATGCGGCCTTGGTGGCGGTAGCCTGCTCCTGAGACTGAGAATCAGTTTCCTGCATGAGACGTACCTCCCTTAGGCTTTATCCGACGGACCGCCAAGGCGGATGCGCGGGTCGAGGAATGCATAGCTAATGTCGACGAGCAGGTTGATCACCATGACGACGACAACGATGAGCGTAACGCCGCCCATAACGATGGGCCAGTCACGCATGCTAATGGCGCGATAGACCTCATAGCCGATACCGGGCCAGTTAAAGACCGTCTCGGTCAGGATGGCGCCCGAAAGCATGCCACCAAAGTCGACACCAATATAGGTAACGACGGGGATGAGTGCATTCTTAAGCGCATGCTTGACGATGATCGCGCGATTGGAGAGACCCTTGGCCTTTGCCGTACGGATGTAATCCTGGTTCATGACGTCAAGCAGCTGCGAGCGCATAATGCGGGCGGCATAAGCGGTCGAAACCGAAGCCAGCGTAATGGTCGGAAGCACATAGTGCATCCAATCCTGATACTGAGAGCTGGAACCGCCGGCACCCGAGATCGGCATGGAGATTGCACCGCCCGTAGCGTCCTTGAGGATGACGCCAAAGAACAGCTGCAGCAACATACCGAGCCAGAAGGCCGGGACCGCAACGAGGATCGACGTGGTGAGCGTTACCAAAATATCCCAGAAGGAATACCGCTTTACCGCCGAAATGATACCCGCACCGATACCCATAATTGCTTCGAGCACGATGGCGCACGCGGCAAGTTTGATCGTATACGGATACTTCTGGGCAAAGATATCCGTAACCGGCAGCTTGCGCTGATACGAATTGCCCAGATCGCCATGAAGCAGGCCGTTCATGTAATACAAGTAACGGTCCACGAGCGACGTTTGAACGGGGTCGCCGTTCTCGTCAAGGATCGCGTTGCCGTCCTCGTCCGACTGGACCAGGTGATAGCGGACGCGAAGCTGAAGCTCCACCTCGGGGGACAGAGCCTTGTCTCCACCGATCAGCTTGATCGGATCTCCCGGCACGATATTCTGGAGGGCGAACAGAATCAGCGTAACGCCCAAAAACACCGGGATGAACTGAAGCACACGTTTAACGATGTACTTACCCATACCACTCCCCTATCTAGGGATTAACCTAAATGGGATGCCGATCGCCAGACCGGCATCCCAAAATTACCATCAGCCAGTTTACCCCAGGTTAGGGAGAACTGTATGTTTCCCATGAGGTCTACGTAAATACTTGACCCTCACGGAAGCTGCAAACTCTTAGGCGAGCTCAGCGGTACCCAGCTCGGCGTGCTTCTGCGGATCGACATAGAGGTGCTTGATGCGATCGGAGCCGACGATGGTGTGCGTGTAGAACATCACCGGGATGACCGGGCAGTCGGCAGCGACCATTGCATCGGCCTCCTGCATCTTAGCGACGCGCTCCTCGTCGTCAACAATAGTACGAGCCTCGTCGACCTTGGCGTCGAACTCGGGGTTGTTGTAACCGGAGCGGTTGTCGCCACCGAGGGAGTCGGAGTGGAACAGCGGATACAGGAAGTTGTCCATAATCGGGTAGTCGGCAATCCAACCCAGACGACCGAACTGATAGTTAAAGTTCTGATACTGCTCGAGCAGGGCAGACCACTCAGGGGTATCGGAGACAGCGGTAACGCCAACCTTGGCGAGGTCACCGATGATGGACTCCATGATCTCCTTGTGACCGCCGTCCTGGTTGTAGGAAAGGGTCACGCTAATGCCACGATCCCCGTTAGCGCCAGCGGGAGCAACCTTGTCGAGGTACTCGTTAGCCTTGTCGACATCGTAGGCGCAGAACTCCCATGCGCCCTCCTTGTAGCCATCGATGCCCGGAGGAACAATGCCGTCGGCAGGGGTACGAGTACCCTTGAAGATGGTCTTGCAGATGGCCTCACGGTTGATGGCCAGGGAGATGCCCCTACGCAGGTCGGCGTTGTTGAACGGCTCGGCCGTGGTGTTGCAGGTCAGATAGTACGTGGAAGGCTCGGCGCCGAGCAGCATGCGCTCGCCGTCACCCATGGTGTAGCCGTCCTTGGACACGCCGCGATCCTTCTTGGCGGCATCGATCTGAGCAACGGGAACGTCGCAGACATCGAGGTTACCGGCCTGGAACTCCTTGTAAGCAGTCTCCATGTCCTTGATGACCTGGAAGTGGATGCCATCGATCTTGGCCTTGTCGCCATAGTAATCGTCGAACTTCTTGAGGTTGATCTCCTGACCATCCTCCCACTTGCCGTCCATCATGAACGGGCCGTTACCGACCGGTGCAAGATAGAAGCTCTTGACATCGGACTCGGCGCACTCGGGAACCGGGGCCAGAGCCGGGTGAGAGGCGACGAAGGGGAAGTCGGCGTAAGCGGAAGACAGCTTGACGACGAGGGTCTCATCGTCGGGGCAAGTAACACCGCTGAGCTCGGTAGCGTTACCGGCAAGCAGGTCGTCATAGCCCTCGACCATAGAAAGGTGATAGGAGACCTCGGAAGGGCCGTACTCGGTAGCGATGGCCGACTTGGTGTTGACCAGACGCTCCCAACCGAGCTTGAAGGACTTGGAGGTAACGTCGTCACCGTTGTGGAACTTGGCCTTCTTGATCTTGAAGGTGAACTCGGTGGCGTCGTCGTTGGCCTCAAAGGACTCGCAAGCCAGCGGAACGATCTCGCCCTTCTCGGCGTCATAAGAGGTCAGAGCATCAAAGAGCTGGTACTCGACCTGAGTGCCCTGGTCCTCCTGGACGTTATAGGGGTCGATGCAGACCGGGTTGTTGATGTAGAAGTTCAGCGTCGAACCGGACTCAGAACCGGAAGCGTCGCCGCCCTTCTTGCCGCATGCGGCAAGAAAAGCCATGGAGCTCGCAGCAAGGGTACCGCCGACAAAGGCGCGACGACCCATAACGGGCTGGTGGAACATAGAATCAGCCATGCCATCCTCCTTATGAGATAGGACAAAGTAAGTTCGGTCGGGCAACGTCAAGACAGCCCAATCGAACCATTCAAACGCGGTCCGCCGTTTTGGCTGGTTATACAAAGCGGACCAACGTATTGCAATACAGTAGCGCATTTTATGCACGATTTGGGGCTAATTCCGGTTAACGGTCGAGAATTTCTTTAGTTGGGCGAAGTATGTGGGGATATTTTGACTCTGTTACAAATATGTAAACAAAAAGGGTCCCGCACATGCGAGACCCATTGCAAACGTATATACGCCGATGCTTAGTAGCCCACGATGCCCTGCGGGAAGAAGAACATGCACAGCACGACGCACGCAGCAAACACGACAGCCATGATGACGGTCAGGCGGTCAAGGTTCTGCTCCATAACGCCTGTGGCTGAGCTGGAGTTATACAGCGAGCTGGCAATCATATCCGAAACGCCGGTACCCTTACCGGAATGCATCAGGACGAGAATCGTCAGCGCCACGGCAGAAACAGCCCAAACGACAAACAGAAGAATCTGGAACGGACCCATAGATAAGCTCCTTAATAGAACA
>JAXKFZ010000006.1:0-9387 GCA_036550635.1 Collinsella sp.
TCCTCACCGCGCTCGTCACCAAAGGCGAGCTTGAGACTCGCATGGTTGAAGGGCACGGGCATAAGGGTACCGTTGATGTTGGCGAGCACCTTGTGCTGATAATCCGTCCACTTGGTAAAGCGCGACAGGAAATTGTGAACGCGCTCGTTAAAGGTGTGATAGATATGCGGACCGTACTCGTGGATCAAGATTCCGGCCTCGTCAGTGCAGTCATAGGCATTGCCCGCAATGTGGCTACGGCGCTCCAAAACGGCAACACGATAGCCGATGGTCTCGGCAAGACGGCGGGCGCAAACGGCACCGGCATATCCAGCGCCGACGACAATCATGTCGTACGCGCCGGCGCTAAAGCCTTCAGGCAGGCCTGAGGTAATCTGCATCGATACTCCTTGTCAAAAGCCACGGGCTCGTTAGCTGGGCTTTTCTCGAACATTCTTCGAAACACATTTATCAGAGCGATTATAGCGCTAATGCGTCCTATAATGAGCTTGCCACACAAGGAAAGCTCAAGCACCGCGGCGTACATAATTGAAAGGTAAACCCGCTAGCAGCGGGTTTATTCGTGAACAGCCGGGCGCCTGGAGCTTAGCGAAACGCTTGTAAGGAGTAACATGAGCGATTTCCTAAACCGTATGAAGTCTGCCGCCAAGGCCGACCTTAAGACGATCGTCCTGCCCGAGGGCGAGGATCCGCGCACTATCGTCGCGGCCACCAAAATCATCGAGGAGGGCCTGGCAAAGATCGTCATCCTGGGCAACCCCGACGAGATCAACGTTCCCGGCGCTACCGTCATCGACCCGCGCAATGCCGAGAAGCACGAGGAGTACGCGCAGAAGTTTGCCGAGCTCCGCGCCAAGAAGGGCGTTACCATCGAGCAGGCTCGCGCCCAGGTGATGGACGCCACCTACTTTGGCACCATGATGGTCAAGATGGGCGATGCCGACGGCCTGGTCTCCGGCGCCTGCCACTCCACCGCCGACACCCTGCGCCCCGCGCTTCAGATCCTCAAGACCGCCCCGGGCACCAAGCTGGTCTCGGCCTTCTTCGTGATGTGCACCGATACCCCGCAGTTCGGCACCGACGGCACGCTGATCTTCGCCGACTGCGGCCTCAACATCAACCCGTCCTCCGACGAGCTCTCCGAGATCGCCATCGCCTCCGCTCACTCTTGGTCCACCTTCATGGGCAACGTTGAGCCGCACGTGGCCATGCTCTCCTACTCCACCATGGGCTCTGCCGGCGGCGAGGTCGCCAAGAAGGTCCAGGAGGCCGTGAAGTTCTGCAAGGAGAAGGCTCCCGAGCTCGCCATCGACGGCGACCTGCAGCTCGACGCCGCCATCGTCCCCACCGTCGCCCAGCTCAAGGCTCCCGGCTCCTCCGTTGCCGGTAAGGCCAACGTGCTCGTGTTCCCCGACCTCGAGGCCGGCAACATCGGCTACAAGCTGGTCCAGCGCTTCGCCGGTGCTGACGCCTACGGCCCCATCCTGCAGGGCATCGCCAAGCCGGTCAACGACCTTTCGCGCGGCTGCTCTGCCGACGACATCGTGGGTGTCGTAGCCATCACCGCCGTCCAGGCTCAGATGGCTGAGTAGCGAACATATCCCCTCGGGACCCTACAGGGTAAAGCTCTGAAAACGTCCTCGGACATGCATGAAACCCCCGCTGCGCACTTCGTGCGGCGGGGGTTTCATGCGTCCTGCGGAATATTTTCAGAGCTTTACCCTGTAGGGTCCCTGCCGCCACGTAGCAATCAGGGAATCCGGGGTGGACGGCGGCTTGGCTACGCGCTGGAGCTGAAAATCTGAATGATTGGATGCCGTTACTGGAGGGTCAAACGATGCAGATATGGTCACTTTGGGACCGAAATGTTGGCTGCGGTCTGATGTCTGGCCCACCGGAAAGTGTGTCCCGGTTTGAAGGCGGATTGTGGGATGCAGCTTCCGCTTGGGGCCTGTTTGGGAAACCGTGGGACGGAATTATGCTTTATTGTGGGTCGCACTTTCCGCAACATGCCTCAACTGGAAAGCGTGTCCCAGAATTTACGCTCGAAATGGGATGGGGTTTCCGCCGTCCGCCTGCTAGTAAAAAAGGTCTCCGGAGCTGTTGCTCTGGAGGCCTTTCGTTTACTTGCAAATGCGCGCGTTAGTTGTTCTTGGTCAGACGCTCGACGTCGTGGGCGATCATGTATTCCTCGTCGGTGGGGATGACCATGACCGTGACGGCGGAACCGGCGGCGCTGATGACCTGCGGGCCGTTGCCCACGGCCTCGCGGTTCTTGTTGTTGTCGATGCGTACGCCCAGCCACTCAAAGCAGTCGCAGAAGGCCTTGCGGATCGACCAGTCGTTCTCGCCGATGCCGGCGGTAAAGGTGATGGTGTCCACGCCCGCCATGGAAGCGATCATGGAGCCGGCCTGCTGCATGGCCTTGTAGGCGAACATATCGAAGGCGAGCAGGCAGCGCTCGTCGCCCTCGGAGGCGCGTGTACGGATGTCGCGGGCGTCGTTGGAGATGCCCGAGATGGCAAGCAGACCAGACTGCTTGTTCATCATGTCATCAACTTCCTGATAGCTGTAGCCTCCCTCGCGCTGGAGGTAGCACACGGTGGCCGGGTCAATGGAACCACAGCGAGTGCCCATCATCAGGCCGTCGAGCGGCGTGAGGCCCATCGTGGTGTCGCGGCACACGCCGTCCTCGATAGCAGCGAGCGAAGCACCGTTACCCAAATGGCACGAAAGCAGACGGTGGCAGCGCGAGCCCAGGATCTCCTTGGCCATCATCCACTCGTAACGATGACTCGTTCCGTGGGCGCCATATTTGCGCACATGATACTTGTCGCACACGTCCTTGGGCAGGGCGTAAGTGTAGGCAACCTCGGGCATGGTCATGTGGAACGAGGTGTCGAAGACCGCCACGTTGGGCAGCTCCGGATACTTCTCACGGCAATACTCAATCGCTGCGGCCTCGCCGTAGTTGTGCAGCGGAGCAAGCGGTGCCACCTCAAGAATCTTGGCCATAACCTCGTCGTCGACAACTGCGGAATCATCGAAGTGCCAGCCGCCCTGAACGATACGATGCCCAATGCCATCGATCGTAAAGTCGGTCTTCTCGAGCTCCTCGAGCACGCAAGCGATAGCAGAGCGATGATCGGGGAAGGGAACCTCCTCGGTCTGCTTGGCGCCACCGTTCTCGGAATGACCAAAGATACCCATGTCCGAGCCGATACGCTCGCAGTTGCCCTTGGCGAAAACCTCGCGGGTATCGGTATCCAGAAGCTGATATTTAAGGCTTGAGCTGCCGGCGTTGACAACAAGTACGTTCATGAGACTCCTTTGCAGTGCAATACGGTCGACGCAGACCTCTTAAGGCGACCGCATTTTAATAAGAAGTTATCACATCTTAATAAATAGCTATCAGGCATATCGCCCAACGAGCGCAAAAGAGGGGCTGAACGGCACTTGGTCGTCCAGCCCCTCCCCTCTTGCAATTACTTGCCGTTGACGATGCGCTCGACGTCGGAAGCGATCATGAACTCCTCGTCCGTGGGGATGACGAAAATCTTGACCTTGGAATCCTTGGCAGACAGGCACCAAGCGCCATCGCCACGCAGGGCGTTACGGGCATGGTCCATCTTGACGCCCATAAAGGCCAGACGGTCGGCCACGCCAGCGCGGACAGCCGGAGCGTGCTCGCCGATGCCGGCGGTGAAGACGAGCGTGTCCATACCGCACATAGAAGTAGCCATCTCGGCAGCCTTGGCGGCAATCTTGTAGACGAACATATCGAAGGCGAGCTGAGCCTCGGGGTCACCAGCAGCGGCGAGCTCCTCGACGTTACGGCAGTCGTTGGTCTTGCCGCCGGTCACGGCCAAAAGGCCGGACTTCTTGTTCATCATCTCATCGACCTCATCGAAGGTGTAGCCACCCTCGCGCTGCAGGTAGCACACGGTAGCCGGGTCAATGGAGCCGCAGCGGGTGCCCATCATGACGCCGTCGAGCGGCGTCAAGCCCATGGTGGTATCCATGCACTTGCCGTCCTCGATGGCGCACAGGGAGGCACCAGAGCCGATGTGGCACACGACGACCTTGCGGGCCTCGCCGTTGGTCATCTCGGCGACCTTCTTGGAGATGTAGCGATAGCTGGTGCCGTGGGCGCCGTACTTACGGATGTGCAGCTTGTCGCAAACATCCTTGGGAAGGGCGTAGGTCTTGGCAACCTCGGGCATGTTGAAGTGGAAAGCGGTGTCGTAGACCGTAACGTTGGGCAGATCGGGATACTGCTCCAGGCAGTACTCGATAACGTTGGCCTCGGGGTTGTTGTGCAGCGGCGCCAGCGGAGCGACCTCGCGGATCTTGGCGAGGACGTCCTCGTCGACGAGGGAGGAATCGCCGAAGTACCAGCCGCCCTGAACGATACGGTGACCAATGCCCTCGATCTTGACGCCGTTGGCCTCGAGGTCCTTCAGAACGACCTCGATGGCGACCTTGTGGTCGGGGAACTCGATGTTCTCGGTCACCTTCTTGGAACCGTTGGCAGCGTGGGTGAAGGTGCCGCCGGTAAAGCAGACGCGCTCGCAGGAGCCCTTTGCGGACACCTTGTGGGACTTGGTATCGATAACCTGATACTTAAGGGTCGAAGATCCCGCGTTGACGACCAGAACGTTCATGTGTCTCCCTACTAACAGGCGGTGTGGCGCCGCCAGGTTACATACGTTTCAATAATAAACCCAAACGCCCTCGCGCTCGGGTTTATTGCGTTGATATATAAGTTATCGGTGCCCAAATACTCACGGCCATTGACTTGTAAGACGAAAGAGCGCGGGGATATACACCAAGGAAGAAATCCCGAGTGCAACAAGCAATACGACTCGAATGCCTGCAACGCTACTCAACAAAGCGTTGAGCAGATAGAAAAGAACGGCACCCACCGCCACCATCTGGCTTTGAACCGAAATCAGTGAACAACGCATCGAAGAATCGGCAGCATTTTGGAAAACTGAGTATTTGATTGGGGCAAACAACGAGTAGGCGACCGTCTGCAACACATAGAACACGGGCAGCAAATGGACCGGAGTAAAGGGAATCAAAAATAGAGCAGTCAGGGAAAGGCGCACGATGCCGCAAATACGCGCAAAACGGCCCTTGTCGACATGAGCAATCACACTGGGCACAATAAGCCCCATGGAGGCCGAGGCAAGGAGCTGGACCGCAATGATCGCACCCGAAGCGACGGCATTCATTCCGCGACCCGCAAGCAACAGTGAGAAAAAGTCTTCCAGGGCGACAAAAGCAAATGCTTGAGAACAGTCCATGATGAACGCTGAACGAAGAATGCCGTTACACGCAATAGCGGCACCGATCATCTTCGGGCTAATTCCACGCTCAGGTGTCCCCGCAGTGCCCCCTCTTCGCATCTCAGGAATGCAGACAACGACAACCAACGTCAACACCATTGCGATGATATCTGCCGAAAGACCAATGAGATATGCACCGACAGACGAAATGAAACCGCCCACGCAAGCGGAGATGGCAAAAGAGGCATAGAAAACAAATCGCTCAACGACATTAAGTCTTACGAGCTGGTCCTGAGAGACGCTGTCAATGTAAATCGCTTCTATGGATCCGCTCATACATGCAACGGCAAAACCTTTGAGAGCAAACGCGCCGATTAAAAGCAGAGGAGAACGGACGAGAAGCAGGGCGACATAGTATCCAAGCATCCCCACGACGCCAACGAGACCACTTGTCTTTCGTCCAAACCTATCGGCAATATAGCCAGTAGGAACTTCAAAGATGAACTTGCTCACTTGATATGCAACCATCATGCTGGAAATCGCTACCATCGAAAGCCCGACGAACTCAAGGTAGACGGTTAGAAAATACAAGATGGTGCTGAAGTTCGACAGGAAAACGAACATCATATAAAGCAAAACCGTACGATTTTTCATGTTCCGCCCTCCAAGAGCCAATAACCCAAGCCGAAATCTTGGAAAAGCATGAGGGCAAAGCCGTCAGTCATGTGTTACAAGACGTCAACATTCACTTGACGCCACGAGGCCAAATGGCCTCACGAAGCGAGATGACGCAATAGGTGAAGAAAAACCGTCTGGTGTCGATCGGTCCAGGCATTTTGTCGATAGCAAAAGTAGATGGGCAAGGCTACGTCATGCGAGCCTTCAATGGAACACTCGCTCACTTCCAGTCCATCTGATGCGAGAGAAGAGCCAGAAAAGCTCAATATCAATCCCCCGGCTTGAAGAAACTCAGCCTGCGCTCTGTTTCCGTATTCGACGTCGCGGAAGCGGAAATTAACCAGCTGAGCTTCGGGGCATTGATTGATCGCATTGAGACAGGGCGACAAATTAATGGGAACAGCTAACCTGCCGCCCAGTAACTCACGAACGGTCATAGCACCCACAGATTGATGACCCGCTGGGCACGAAAGAACCTTGAGCTCCTTTTCACCCAAGTATTTCGAAGAAAGGACACTGTCCCTTGGTTCCTCAAATGAGATGGCCGCATCCGAAATGCCAAGCACAAGTGATTCAAAGCATGTAGCCGTTGGCTGATGCCAAACATCAAGGTGAATCTGAGGGTGCGAGCTTTCAAACGAGTCGTACCAGTTTTCGGAAAAAAGACGCCCCCGCCCGTGAAGACAGGGGGCGTAAAGACGGAAGTGGCCGTCGGGCGAGACGACGTCGCCCCTCGATTGGGCGTACTTTTTGAGATCGTCGACTTGTGCCAGGATCACGCGTGCACGACGCGCAAATTCTCTGCCCGCCGGAGACAAAACAGCCTCCCCCGCCGATCGGTCGAGCAAAACAATCTGATGCTCAGATTCCAACTTTTTGATTGCCGACGAAACAGCCTGCGGACTCACATGAACGGCGCGAGCTGCTTTGCGCACGCCGCCATAGTTCGCTACCGCTTGAAGGTATTCGAGTTGAGAAAGCTGCATAGATTACTCCAAAGGCAGCCAAGTCGACGGGCTACGCGCCCTCAGATGAGGTTCTCGCCCAGGCTCTTGCCGCCGAGAACGTGCATGTGGAAGTGCATGACGGTCTGGCCGGCGTTGACGCCCTTGTTGGAGATGACGCGGAAACCGTCCTCCAGGCCCTTGACCTTAGCGACCTCCTGGATGGCGTGAGCCATAGCGCCCATGGTCTCGGCAGGAACGTTGTCGGCGATGTCACTGTAGTGCTTCTTGGGGATCACGAGCGTGTGAACCGGCGCCTGGGGGTTGAGGTCGTCGAAGGCGATGACCTGGTCGTCCTCATAGACAACGGTCGAGGGGATCTCGTGGTTGGCAATTTTGCAGAAGATGCAATCACACATGGTTGGTTCCTTTCTCACAGACCAAGGTAATTATATTTAGTCGGGGTGGTTAGAACGAGAGGTTGTCGTCCGTGTTGGCGGCCTCGCCGTCGGCGAGCACGTCGTTGCCGTCGACGTCCTTAAGGAGCACCGAGACCTTCTGCTCGGCATCGGACAAGCGAGTACGCAGGCTCTTGAGGAGCTCTACGCCGCGGGTATAGCTCTCGAGCGACTCCTCAAGCTCCATATCGCCCGACTCCAAGCTGCGGATGATGAGTTCCAGCTCCTGCGAGGCCTGCTTGTACGTAAGCTGCTCGACCGGGGTCTTCTCTGCCATATCTGTTTCCTTTCCTAAAGGTTTATCGCTATGAAACGCGGCCTACTCGACCGTATCGACCGTTGCAGCCACGTTGCCGTCTGCCATGCGCACGCGGATGGCGTCGCCGGGCTTAAAGGTCTTGGCGCTCGTGGCCACACCATCATCGCTGTACGCGATGGAATAGCCGCGAGCAAGCACCTTGAGCGGTGACAGGGCATCGAGTGAGGCTGCCGCACGGCCCAGGTCGGACGCGGGCTTGTTGAGCATCGTGCGCCCCTGATGCTCCAGGCGGGAACTCGCAAGCGTGAGCGCATGGCGCTTGCCATCGAGCCCCGAGGTGCTTGCGATCAAGCGCTCGGGCAGACGCTCGAAGTTGGAACGGAAGGCCCCGACCGAACGCGTTATGGCGCCGGACAGACGATCGGCCGTCAAGGCAAGCTCAGACTCGCGACGCTCGACCATAAACGTTGGATCGTTGAGGCACGGGCGGCACGCGGCGGCATCGAGCGCATCGCCCAGACGAGCCGTATAGGTGTCCCAAGCACGACGACCGCGCTGGTTGAGCATTTCCAGATCAACCTGATTCGACCCGATCATCGAAGCCATCGCGGCGCCCAGACGCTGATGGCGCGTCTCGAGCACGTCGGCCAACTCCGTCATAGCCGGTGCCACCGATTCCGCCGCTGCCGTTGGCGTGGAGGCGCGACGGTCGCTCACCATGTCGCAGATCGAGGTATCGGGCTCATGGCCAATGCCCGTCACCACAGGCACGGGACAGGCTGCCACCGCACGGGCAAGCTCCTCGTCGTTAAAGGTCATGAGGTCCTCGAAGGAACCGCCGCCACGCACGAGCAAAATGCAATCGGGCGCCGGCGTAATGGCAGCGGCGCGGCGCAAGCCTTCAATAAGCTCTGTCGGCGCACCCTCGCCCTGGACCTTTGCGCCCACGCAGACGAGCTCGACGAGCGGGTTGCGTCGGCGCAGCGTACGCTTGACGTCGTCGATTACCGCACCGGAAAGCGAGGTGACAACCGCCACGCGTGAGCAGAACACCGGGATGCGGCGTTTGCGCGCTTCGTCCATCAGGCCCTCGCGGCGTAGCTTTTCGGCCAGTTGCGCCACTTGTTGACGCAGCAGACCCTCCCCCGCCAGCGAAAACGAGCGAGCGACAAAGCTCATACGACCCGTGGGCTTATAGAGGTTGAAGCTGCCCTTAAAGCTCACCTGCATGCCGTCACGCAGATCGAAGGTACGCTTGAGATAGGCGCCCTTCCAGATGATGCAGTCGACGGCGGCCGAGTCGTCTTTAATCTGGAAGTAGCAGTGGCCGCTTCGGGCGTTGGGACCACGGAAACCCGTGACCTCGCCCAGGACACTCAGCTGCGGAATGGCATCGAGCGCACCAGCGGCGATCTCCACCGCCTGGCTCACGCTGAGCTCCTTGCGCTCCTGCTCATCCGAACCGTCAAACTCGGCGGAAACGGCATTGCCGGTTAGATTCCAGCCTGCCACGCAGCCTCCTTTCGCCATCGTGCACAGAGGCTCCGGCCCTGCGCAAATTCAAGTCCAACACATAGTACAGCGCCGCGGGGACACGAATCCCCGCGGCGCCTGCTTGTCCCATTTGTTATCGGTTGGAGTTTCTGTTGTAGCGAGCCATAAGATAGAGCAGCTGAATAATCGAGGTGAGCGCAGCGGCAACATAGGTAAGCGCGGCGGCCGTCAGCACCTTCTTGGCACCGTTGACCTGCTTGGAA
>JAXKFZ010000336.1:0-1543 GCA_036550635.1 Collinsella sp.
GTGTAGCAGCGAAACCCACAAACCGTATAGGTTGTTCGTTTTGCTGTTGGCAAGCATAGTAGATACTAAAGCCTAGTAACGCAATAGGAAATAGAAGATTATTACGAGTCGATTAACCAGCTTGACGGGAATAGGTATTTTCAAAACAAATTTTTCGGCTAGAATTTCTACGGACTAAATGACCGAAAGGCAGCACTATACATGTTGGTTTCTACTAAGGGCAGATATGCCCTGCGCGTTATGGTCGACCTGGCCGAGCACCAGGCGGCCGGTCGCATCCCGCTCAAAGAGATCGCGGCGCGCCAGGGGATTTCCGAGAAATATCTGGAGAACATCTTGGCTACGCTCGTGCGCGCCAACATGCTCTCGGGCATGCGTGGCAAGGGCGGCGGCTATGTGCTCACGCGCCCGCCCGAGCAGTACACGGTGGGCGAGATCTTGCGCCTGACCGAGGGCAGTCTGGCGCCGGTCGCCTGCCTGGATGGCGACTGCAAGGGCTGCTCGCGTTCGGATGAGTGTCCCACGCTCGACGTGTGGAAGAACCTGGACAAGCTCATCAACGACTACCTCGACGGTGTGACGCTCGATCAACTAGTCGCTCCCAACCATGGCTACGACTACGTCATCTAACCCACACCTGCATTTGGGGACGGGGTGGAAATGGTAGATTCTCTCGCCCTTTGAGACTTGAAAAATAAGAAGGCCGCCCATTTTTGCGATGGGCGGCCTTCGTTTTGGGCTGTTGAGACGGACACGGTCGGAATGGCCGTTTTAGTCCTCGGCGATGCTGTCGAGGATGCTGCGCGTGATGGACACCAGGATGCTGCCCATAAAGGCCGATCCAAAGCTGGCGATGGAGATGCCGACGCCCAGCAGGTTGACCGACAGGTAGCTCGCGAGCTCAAGCATAAAGCTGTTGACGACAAGCTGGAAAATGCCCAGCGTAATGATCGTGAGCGGCAGCGAGATGACCGTGAGGAACGGTTTGACGAACGAATCGACGATGTTCAGGAACAGTCCCACGAAGGCGAAACAGACCCAGGTCTCGGCAAAGCCGAAGGGTTGGATACCGGGGACGAGGAACGTGGCGATCGCGATGGCGATCGAGGTGAAGAGCCAGTTAAGCATAAAGCGCATGGCGTGAATCCTTTCTTGCGCCGGGATTGCTGGCGTCGCGTGAAGCGGCTTACGGCGGCGACCTGGATGGTTGCGCGGGCGCGCCGCGGTGTTTGGGCGCCCATTGTCTCAAATATTCGTGGAGCTTACGTGCGCATATGGTTTCTAAACGGCGTTCGTCCTGAAAAACGCGCCGCTGGCAGAGAGTCTTGTCGCTTTAGTTTGGTGGTGTGCTACACTGCTACGGGCAAAAGCCACAGGCGTTGCCCTATTGCATAGAACGGGTGAACGATGCCCGATGTCAGTATCAACTTCGATGCCTTTTGGCGGGTTTGGCGGTGATCGATGAATATCGAGAACATGTTTGACAAGCCTGATGTCAAGCAGCTGGTCCACGCATTTAGCCTTTTGGACGACGAGAAGGATA
>JAXKFZ010000337.1:0-7733 GCA_036550635.1 Collinsella sp.
CCCTTTTCTTCTTTCCGGACATGGCGTCCTCCGATCTCCCGGGGCCGGCCGATCCGGCCCTCAGGGTATCGGGTTCCCACATTCATCCGCACATGTGCGGATGAATGTGGGAGGTGTTCGGATGAAGTTGATAATCAAGGGAATTGACAATTCGCTACAAAACTATCGGTTATCTTGTTTAGATGTTCAAACAATCGCTACAATATGGATTACTAAGCGTGCGCAATTACAGATTGCGCAGATACGTTTGATAGTGAAAGAGCAAGATCGCGGTCTCTTGGGGAGGAGACATCGATGAAAGCAAATTCAGACAAATCTAAACAGAGTAATAAAGCGACGCGCCGTGTACTGGCAGGCGTCTTGTGCGGAGCCTCCGTTTTGAGCCTGGTATTGTCGCTCGTCATGCCCCCGATCTCTCAGGCCATTGCCAACGATGACCAGACGGTTTCTACCGAAGAAATTGTGATGGGGGGTTCCTCAAGTGAGTCTACTGGTGTAGACAGCACCACTAACGGGGGTGCCGAAAAGCAGATTAGCGATGATGCCGAGAATGGCGCGAGCGAAGACGCCGCTGCCGCGGGACTGCCGTCCGGCGACGCGGAGGCCAAGGGCGCCGCGCAGCCTTCCGATACACAGCCTTCTGATGATGAAACTAACGATGAAAACGCTATCGCTCCCGTCAGTGCCGATGGCTATACCGAGGTAAGCGGCGATGTTGCTGGGGTGTTTACCAATGGCGGCAAGTTCCGACTGACGGATTATGCCTATTCGGATAAGCAGATCACTATCAGCAAAGACACCACCATCGATCTTAACGGCAACATGCTCTGTAACCGTTCTGGCGGCTTAGACTCCTTCTTTGTGGTCGAAAACGGAGCCACGCTCACTATCGAGGATTTAGGCCAAACAACAATAGATGCACCAAGTTCGGTCGATACGGCCAATGCGCCGGCGGGTCAGCTTGCGAGTATGGAGTGGGAAAAGGGAAGCAGCTCTAATAACGGCACTCCTAAGAGTCTTACTTACTTTGAGACCAAGAGCACGCCCAATCAAGATGGACTCGGCACAACCGAGACTACGATCAGGCATGTCGTTACGGGCTTTGGCGCTATTGATGCGGCATCGGACAGCGGTTCCGTAAAGCATGTGGTCACCGTTAAAGAGGGCGGCACGCTCGATCTCAAGGGCGGCATGATTACCACGGCCGCCAATCTGAGCGATGACGGCCATGTGATTTTTTCTGAGGGTAAAGTCAAAATCGAAGGCGGTTACGTCACCAATGGCAACGGCGGTGGCTGGGGCGGTGGCCTGTGCATAACGGGCGAGAAGGCGGGCACGAATGCCAGTCTCGAAATGACAGGCGGCGTGGTCGCGGGAAACAAGTCGGGTTCTGGCGGCGGCATCTATGCTGACAAGGGAGCCACCCTGAAGCTTACGGGCGGAATTATCTCTGGCAACGCTACGTATGAAAACACTTGCAACAGCGGCGGCAGTCCCGAAAATGGTTATGGCGGCGGCGTCTTTACCAAAAATGCTTGCGTTAGTATCAGCGATTCGGCAAGCATTACTAACAATCGTGTCGATTCCAATATCTCTGAATCGTTTAACAATGGCCTGCTCGGTGGCGGTGGCATTGCATGTATAAATGGTGGCAAGCTCAGTATAACGGGTGGCTCAGTTACTGCTAACTACTCCCATGAGGCTGGCGGTGGCGTTTACGCTGGTTTTTACAACCAGACCATCGAGTTTGAAATGACTGGCGGCACGATTGCCGGCAACGTGGCGGAGAACGCTGAGGGCGGCGGTTTGCGTATCGCTGGCGGTGACAACACTGGTACGATGGCAACAATTAGCGCTGGTGAGAACAGCAAGATTTACATTACGAACAACAAGACTATGACGGGTAAGGATCGCGGCGGCGACTGGGGCGGCGGTGGCGTCTTTATCCAGAAGGGCGGCAAGCTCAATATCGTAAAGACGTTGATTGCCGAAAATGAGGCTGGCGGCTGGGGCGGCGGCGTTGGCGCTTGCCCTACGGGCGAAACAATCGTTTCGCATTCCAACGGTGCCGCTATTTATAACAATAAAGATAATAATGGTGAACACTACTCTGCCGGCGGATATGGGAAGAACGAGGATAGTAACTCCGAGTACATTACCGAGCCCTTCAAAAAATCCGGCCATAAGGATTTCTTCCTGGTGCGTAAAAAAGATGGTGCGAACTCGACAATTGCAGTTGTGCTCGGCAAGATGCTCGGCGGCGACTCGGCTGGTTGGCAGGGCACTTGCGACGGCGAGAAGATCACCATTGAGCCAAATGGCGGCGCCGAGGCCAAGTACATGTTCGGTCTTGAGGCCCATCCGACTGCCGATGCCATGGGAAAGGCGCAGACAGCGGCTACGACCATTATCAGTGGCAACTATTCCTACACCCACGGTGGCGGCATCATGACCAACGGCGATCTTGTCGTTGGCGAGGTCAAGGATCTGAGTGTTTATCCGAGCATGAAGCTCAATGCCACCAAGGTGCTTAAAGATGAAAAGGGAATCTCGCAAGGCCTTAGCACGCACAATTACAGATTTAAGTTGCTGCGCCAGGATGGTGACATCGAGCCTTCTTGGAAAGATGACGACACATTTGATATGGGCGATTGCAGTGTTGCGGGCGAGGCGCCTGTTGATCAAACAAACGGCAATATCACCTTCGACTCTGGCAAGGACTATTCTTCGGGACAATACGTTTTCTATCTTGTTGAGGAACCCATCAGCGGCGAAAACGAATTGGATACCAAATTCGACGAGACCATTTACAAGATCGTGGTAAAAGTTGAGGACAATCCATCCGACACTAAATATCTCATGTCGATTCCTATTAATTATTACAAGGTAAAAGAAATAACCGTTTCTAAAAAGACAGAGAAGGATCCCGACTTCAAACCACTTGGTTCCGGAAGCTATTCCGTTGACATCCCACAAGATAGCTCACAAGATAGCACGAAGACTACGGTTACTATCGGTAACAGTAAGAAACCGACCTTTACCAACAAAATCGTGCCCCCCGCCTCCTGGACTCCTAAGGCGACTAAGGTCGTTGAGGGTGGCGAGATGAAGGAGTTTACACTTCAGTTTGCGAAAGACAGCAAATTTAAAAACATCATCGGTACTGCCGTGACCTCTGGTAAAGAAACGAAGCAGACGCTTTCGTTCAAAGACACCACTGATAAAGAGGTTGAGCTCAAGTACTCGCTCGCTGATATCAGGGGTAATCCCGACGACTCGGGCGACTCCACGGGTGGCCCTTCCAAGACCTATACGTACTATGTGCGCGAGAAAACCGACGGTTCGCGGTTCTCGCGCTACACGTACGACCACTCGGTCTATAAGTTCACGGTTGTGGCAAGGTATGACACCGAAAAAGGAGAGATCAACTGTGCGGTGACCTACAGGAAGGGAACCGTTGACAAAGAAGGTACGTGGGTAAGCGCCGAGACCGAGGGCCACGAGTTTCCCGACACTACCCCCACCTTCACCAACACCTACTCCACCTCTTTGCCCCTTTCTGGTATGTCGGGCGTCACTCTGACGTACCTTGCCGGCGCGGCGGTGCTTTGCGCTGCTGCGGCCTGGATGCACATTCGTCGCAAGGCGAATGCGAAGGGGGGCGAGCGTCGTGAATAAGAGAGTTTGCTCCTTCCCGATCTTGTTTGCGCTGCTTGCCCTCCTGATCGGCACCTGCGCGGTTGTGTTCCCCGCATCCGCGCAGGCCGCGCCGACCTCGACCGGTTCCATCACGGTGAGCGGCACCGTGGCGCGCAGCTACGACGCCTGCCAGATCTTTAGCGCCAACGTCGTCGACGGCGACAGCGACGCCAAGATCGCCACCGACCTCGCCTGGGCAAGCGACGCCGTGCGCGACGCCGCACTGCCCGTGCTGCGCAGCGCCGGCATGCCCAATTCCCAGACCACCGCGCAGGAAGCTGCCGAGTGGCTCAACACCGATTCCCACCTTACGAGCGCGCTGAGCGCACAGCTCGCTCGTTCCCTCCAAAGCTCTGGCGCCGTGTCCGTGGCCCTTAATGCGGGCACGGCGGCCGAGCTGCCCTGCGGTTACTGGCTCATCGTTGCCGACGACGACGCCATCGCCCAGGGCGAGGCCGGCACAGCGCCGATCTTGGCCCTGGTGGGCGGCGGCGCCGTCACCGTCAAACCCAAGGCCGCGACGCCCAAGGTGTCCAAGCACGTGCTGGAGGACAGCACCGCCGCCTGGCAGAAGGCCGCCGACGCCACGGTCGCCGACGACCTGTACTGGCGCCTCTCTGCCACGGTCCCGGCGGGGCTCACGGCCTACGACACCTATGCGGTGCAGTTCGTCGACACCATGAGCGCGGGGCTCGACCCCTCCAAGGTGGCCGCGAGCATGCGCGTGTACGTGGCGGCGGGCGCGGACGGTGGCTTCGACGCCGTCTCGGCCGGCAAGGACGGGCGCGTCGGCACCGACCCCGCGAAGGGCTGGACCGACATCACGGCCCAGTGCAGGGTCTCGGCCGACGGTAAGACCTTCACCGTGCACACCGGCGACCTCATCGCCGCGCTCGGCGGGGCCGACGCCTTTACCGCGGGCGCTCGCGTGGTCGCCGTGTACAACGCGCCGCTCAACGGCGCGTGCAGCCACGGCATCGCGAAGGGCAACCCCAACGAGGTCTACCTGCGCTACCCGCGCTCTCCCTTTGCCGACCAGTCCGGCGACGCCGACTTCACCCACACGCCGAGCGACGATGCGTGCGCCTACACCTGGGATCTCGCGCTCACCAAGCGCGGCAGCGACGGCGACAAGCCACTGCCCGGGGCGGTCCTGAGCATCGCCGACGACCGCGGTCGCACACTGGTGGCCGACGGCACGTGGGATGCAGAGGGCAAGGCCGCCGTCACCACGGGCGAGGACGGTCGCGTGACCGTCTCGGGCGTGGACTCGGGCAAGCTGGAGGTCCGCGAGCTTAAGGCGCCCAAGGGCTACACCGCCTTTAAGGGCACGCGCTCCGTGAAGGTCAAGGCCGAGGGCCTGGACGTCGACCAGGTGGCCGCCGCCAAGCCCAAACTCACCATCACGGCCGAGTCGCCCCTGCGCGCCGACAGCGCGGACGGGTCGACGGGCAGCCTGGAGGCGTCGCTCATCAACACGCCCACCGGCACACCCCCTAGCACTACCACCGGAGGCTTTATGCCCTCGACTGGCGATATGG
Organism: Collinsella sp.; assembly: GCA_036550635.1. Classification (GTDB taxonomy): domain Bacteria; phylum Actinomycetota; class Coriobacteriia; order Coriobacteriales; family Coriobacteriaceae; genus Collinsella. The sequence goes on from JAXKFZ010000337.1 coordinate 5,241, forward strand.
CAATGTACGCCGCGGCCGCCGCAGCGGTCGCCGGAGCCGCGCTCATCGTGGTCGCGCTCCTGGTCAAGCGGGGAGGTGGCAGCCATAAAGAGTAGCTGGCAACCCCACAGAGAACGGGGCGAGACGTAGCGAAGTAAATGCTAAGGCACAGACAGATAATGACCGATCGAATGAGAACCAACCGGAAAACGGAGGAAAAGAAGATGAGCATGAGCAAGAACATCGCACGCCTGGCAGTAACCGCCGGCCTCACAGCAGCGCTGAGCTTCGGCGGTGTGATGGCCCCGGTGACCATGGCGTTTGCTGAGGGCAACACGACCGTGACGTTCAATGATCCTGATTATGCAGCGTCCACGACCTATAAGGGTATCCAAATCTTCAAAGCGAAAGTGACAAAGGACAACGGGACCACGTCAGTGAGCGGCATCGAGTGGGCTGGCACTGGCACTGAAATCCAGACGGCTGTCGTTAATGCCATCAAGAAAAAGGACAATACTTATTCCAGCGACAACGCGCAGGATGCAGCCGATTGGTTGAGCGCCAACGCTGAGGGTACTGGAACCGGCTCGAAGGTCGCGAGCGACAACGTCTTCAGCTTAATCGCCGCTAACCTGAAGGACAGCACGGCTTGGCAGAAGACAACCAAGGGCGACGCATCCCTTTCTAAGCTCGACGCCGGCTACTGGCTCTTCCTTACTGATAACGCTGGCAAGCCTGACGGTAAGTCGACCGATGCGTTCACCTCTCCTGTGTACGCCGTGATTGACGGTACGAATACGACGGTGACAATTACCCCCAAGAAGAGCATCCCCACTGTCAACAAGCAGATTCTTGCCGCGACTTCTGCTGATCCCACGAAGCTGACAACTGGTTGGGCTGGCGTTGCCAACTCTCAAATCGGACAAGAAGTGACCTACAAGCTTACCGGTAAGGTTGCGGATAACTACGCCACCTATGACTCCTATGCATACAAGTTCACGGATACTCTTTCGAATGGCCTCGACTACGTGAGCGGTTCGCTTAAAGTCTATGCAGTGAACAACGGTGTTTATACTCCCATCAATAGCGGCTATGACCTGACTACTCCAACTGAGGACAACCGTGTTTTGACTGTTAACTTTGCCGTTGACAAGGCCACGGGCAAAAAGGGTCTCAAGGATATCGCCTTCGTAAATGCCGACACGGAGATTGTTGTCTTCTATAATGCGAAGCTCAACAAGAATGCCGTTACAGGTAACGGCACTGAGGGGAAAGGGGGAAACTATAACGCTGTTAAGCTCGAGTACTCCAACAACCCCTATACCGAAGGAACAGGAACGTCTGTCGAAGGTGGCGCTGGAGACTTCACCTTTAAGCTCAACCTCAACAAGGTTGATCAGGGCACCGAGAAAGGTCTTGAGGGTGCCGTCTTCACTATCAAGTCCGCCGACTCGAACACCGCGGGGCAGTACGTCGCCTCGAGGGACGCTGCGGGCGTCGTCGCGGGCCAGCTCGTGACCGTCGCCGATGCCAACAAACTCCCCGGCTACGTGAAGTTCACATCCGACAAAGACGGCAAGATCCCCGTCTCCGGTCTCGACGCCGGCTCCTACACGGTGACCGAGGTCCAAACCCCCGACGATACCAAGTACACCAAGGCCGAGCCCTTCACCTTTACCATTAAGGCAGAGTATAAGGATAATGCGGCAGAACTTGAGAAGATTACGGTCAGTCCTTCTGAAAATGATGAGCATCGTTCCGATGTCGCTCTCGGCACGCTCAACAACACTCCGGGCGACAACACGCTAACCGCCACGAATGGTACTGCTGCTAATGTCGAAACCGGTGAAATTAACATCACCGTCGGCAACACCAAGTCCGTTGGCCTCCCGCTCACCGGCCTCAACGGCGTGACCTTCACTTGGATCGCTGGTGGCGCGGTGCTGTGCATCGGCGTGGCGCACCTCATCCGCAGCCGTAAGCAGGCTGAGGAGTCCGAGCAGGAGTAACGCTCGCTCACCCATCCCTTTGGCAGGTGGGATGTGATGGCCATGAGACTTGCGGACACTTTTCTCGTCCATCCACGTTCTTGCTTTGCCATTCACTTTTCGGGGCAGACTCTGCACTGGAGTTTGCCCCGTTCTTTTTGAACAGCGCAGCCGGGGCGCCGTCGCTCGTATGATCGAGCATATGATTAGCGAACAAATGTTTGCAAATATTGCGTTTACCAGCTGTAAGTGCGAGTGCTCGCAGTAAAATACCCTTGCGACGCATTCCGTGCGCGGGCGGCCGACGACTCGATCGGAGGTCCCCAAATGCTGAAATTCCTTAACGCGCTCGCCGCCCTCGCGGCGGTAGGCTCGTTCGTCATCGCGTTTCTTGACTCGTATGAGGTTCGGTTTAAGGTCCGTAGGCGCACGCGCGGTGCGGACGGTAGAAGGCATTTGCGCTGCAACAAGCGCAAATAAGAATGCCCGGGGTTAGAGGCCCGGGCATTTAACAAAACCAGAAAAC
>JAXKFZ010000338.1:0-15667 GCA_036550635.1 Collinsella sp.
CACATAGGCATAGCCTACCGGACGCCCGTCCAGCTCCATCACCAGATACGGATAGCGCTTGAGTGTACGCTCGATGCGCCCGGCGAACTCCTCAACGCTCGGCACCTCGTATTCGCAGGTAATCGCCGTCTGGCGCACATATGGCTCATAGATGGCAAGCAACGCCGGCGCATCATCGGGCGTCGCCAGGCGAATCGTCGGCTCGGACATCTCGGTCATACAGCCCCTCCCCCCTCAAAAACAAAGGCCGCCTTGCGCCAAACCCAGCGCAAGGCGGCCCCTCGTCATTACATCAGGCTACAGGACAGCCGCCAGCGCGTCGATATCCTCCTGCGTCGTAGCCCAGCTGGTGCAAAAACGCACCACCGTGTGGGTATCGTCGTACTTTTCCCAGTACTCGATCGCCGCATGCTCGCGAATGCGGGCCATGTCCTCGTTGGGCAGAATCACAAACTGCTGGTTGGTCGGCGTCTCCAAGAAGAACTGGTAGCCGCGCTCGTGCAGCACTCGGCGCAGCGCCTGAGCGGTCTCAATCGCCTGGCGACCAATCTCAAAATACAGGCCATCGGTAAAAAGAGCCTCGAACTGCACGCCCGTCAGGCGGCCCTTGGCAAGCAGTGCGCCATGCTGCTTAATGCGCGGAATGGGATGCACCGGGGCGTGCATGCCGCAAAACACCACGGCCTCGCCGCAGAGCGCGCCGCACTTGGTGCCGCCGATGTAGAACACGTCGCACAGCTGCGCCAGCTCGGGCAGGGTAATGTCGCACTCATCGGCCGCCAGCGCATAGGCCAGGCGGGCGCCATCCACAAACAGCGGAATCTCGCGATTCTGGCACACTGCGTGAATCGCCGCGAGCTCGGCCTTGGAGTACAGCGTGCCGTACTCGGTCGATAGGCTCACGTACACGGCACCCGGGAACACCGTGTGCTCGTAGCTCTCGTTTTCGTAGAACACCTGGATATAGTTCTCGAGGTCCTCGGCGTGCATCTTGCCCTCGTAGCCGGGGGTGGTGAGCACCTTGTGGCCGCCAAACTCGATGGCGCCCGCCTCGTGGCAGGCAACGTGGCCAGTCTCGGCAGCAACGACGCCCTCGTACGGCGCAAGCAGCATGTCGATCACCGTCGCGTTAGCCTGCGTGCCGCCCACCAGAAAAAACACGTCGGCATCAGGGGCCTGGCAGGCCTCGCGAATAAGTTGCTTGGCGCGCTCGGTGTGCGCATCGGTACCGTAGCCGGGCTGCGGCTCCATATTGGTGTCGACGAGCGCCTGCAGCACTGCCGGATGTGCGCCGTGGGAATAATCGTTGTTAAACGCGAGCATGGCAATCCTCTCTTACCGGGTATCGGCCAGATGATTCAAACGGAGCTATTGTACGCCGTTGGGATAGGCAATGCGCGCGGCAAGGCACTCAAGTGCCAGTACCAGGGCAAAACCGCAGCTCACGTCACTCAAAAAGTGCGCACCTATCACGATGCGCCCAAAGGCGACGAGCGCCGCGATCACAGCCGCCGCCCAAAAAATCACGCGGCGACGCGACGGTTTTTCCTTAAAGGCTGCCGCGGGAAGCCCGGCGAGCATAAGGCCGATCGCCGCATGCGCCGTGTGTCCGCTCGCAAACGACTTGAACCCGTCCTTGATCACGCCGGCGGCGATATAGGTCCACTTGTCGGGATTGCCGATCACCCACCACGGCTGAAAATTGAGCCCCGGCGTGACCTCGATCACGCGCATGCGCGGGCGCGACCACAGTGGCTTGACGATCACGTTGAGGATGATGGCCTGAGCGATCCACACGGCAAGCACCATCAACGCCCAGCGCGTGAGTTCGTCGGGCTCGGTCGTGCGCGTGAGGCGATAGACGATAAGGTTGGCAGCGATGACCAGCACAAACGTCAGCACCAACTGAGCCGCAATGAGTTTACCGCCAACCCTCAGGGACGAAACGATCTCGTAGCCGGTCAGGCCAACGTTGACGAGGATGCCGAGCGCGGCAAGCCATTTGCTGCCCCTGGAGTCGGGACGCACCGCGCGCACGAGCATAACGCCCGCGATGCTCGCCGTCAGCTCAAACGGCAACTCGCCAGCGGCCTCGATAAAGCGACCGTACATGCTGCCGATGTTGAACAGCGCGCTCGAGATCTGATAATCGAAGAAACTGCCCACGCCCAGACAAAGACACAGGACAACCGCGATAGCGGCGGCGTCTTTCTTGTAGATGTACCCGAACATGCTTTCCTTTCGATGGGGCTGGAATCAACCTGCGAGGTGGCGGGCAAAGAACAACTGGTAGCTCTGCCCCGCCACGCCCCCTACTTGTTAGTCATCGTCGCTCGCGCCTAATTGCTGCAGCAGCATGAGTGCCGCGGCCACGGGGCCGGTGCCGTCGTTGGCGTCGAGACCGCGACCCAGGCCGCTGCCCGCGCCGGCGCCCGCCTTGTAGGGCACCGACAACTTGCGGCTCTTGGGGAAGTTCACCGCGCCATAGCGGGTCTTAAGCTCAAAGGCCACCTTCTTGGGCACGTCGACGCCCAAAAACGTGATGCGACCGCCGCTGAGCGTGACGCTCTCGAGCCCCAGGCGCTCGCCGCGAATGCGGATGCGCGCGCGATTGAACAGGTTGAGTCCCGCCAACGGCAGCTCACCATGCGCGGCCTCGGTCTCTTCCTGCACCTCGTCAATGCTCTCCAGGTCCTCGGCCGCTGCGAGCTTACGGTACACGAGCACGCGCTGGTCCACCGCCGGCAGGTACTCCTCGGACAAGAAGTAGTCGGCCGGCAGGTTAATACCCACGCTCGCCGCCTCCACGCCGGCGTCGTCATCGCCGCGCGCCTCGGCCACGGCCTGGCCCAGCATCTGCGTAAACAGATCAAAGCCCACGCTCGACAGGTTGCCGTGCTGCTCGGCTCCCATAAGCGAACCGGCGCCACGGATCTCTAGGTCGCGCATGGCGATGCGCATGCCGCTGCCCAGGTCCTGGAACTCGGAAAGTGCGGTCAGGCGCGCCGTTGCCTCCTCGGTGAGCGGCAGCTCGCCGGGGAACATAAAGTACGCGTAGGCCTGCGTGGCAGAGCGGCCCACACGGCCCTTGAGCTGGTAGAGCTGCGCCAGGCCAAGGCGCTGCGAGTCCTCGATGATGAGCGTGTTGGCGGTCGCGTTGTCAATGCCGCTCTCCACGATGGTCGTGGCGATGAGCACGTCGATCTTTTTGGTCGCGAACTCGATCATCACATCCTCGACCTCGCGCGGGCTCATCTTGCCGTGTGCCACACCCACGCGCGCCTCGGGCGCGGCCTCGTGCACGCGCGCCACGGCGTCGTCGATGGTCTTGACGCGGTTGGACACGTAGTACACCTGACCGCCGCGGCCCACCTCCAGGCGAATCGCCGCGCTCACCACGTCGGGGTCGTACTCTCCCACGTGCACGATTACGGGGCGGCGCCCGGTCGGCGGCGTCGTGATCAGGCTCATGTCGCGCACGCCGCTCGTGGCCATCTGCATGGTTCGCGGAATCGGCGTTGCCGAAAGCGTGAGCACGTCAATCTGCTCGCGCAGGTTCTTGAGCTGCTCCTTGTGCTGCACGCCAAAGCGCTGCTCTTCGTCGATGATCACCAAGCCCAGGTTCTTGGGGTTCACATCGGCCGAAAGCAGACGATGCGTGCCGATGAGCACATCAATCGTGCCCTCGGCAAACGCCTTGAGCGCGCGCTTCTGCTGCGCCGGGGTGCGGAAGCGGCTGAGCACCTCGACCTCGAGGCCAAACGGGGCAAAGCGCTCAAAGAAGGTCTCGTAGTGCTGCTGGGCCAGAATGGTCGTGGGACAGAGCACCATGACCTGACGGCCGGAGTCCACACACTTAAACGCCGCACGCAGGGCGACCTCGGTCTTGCCAAAGCCCACGTCGCCGCAGAGCAGGCGGTCCATGGGCTTGGGCGCCTCCATGTCGGCCTTGATGTCGGCGATGGCCTCCAGCTGGTCGCGCGTCTCGTCGTAAGGGAAGCTCTCCTCCATCTCAATCTGCTCGGGCGTGTCGGGCGGGCAGGCGATACCGGTAATCGACGAGCGGCGCGTATACAGGTCGACCAGATCAAACGCCAGCTTTTTGGCGTTCTTGCGCGCCTTGTTGGTGGCACGCGTCCAGTCGGCGGTATTGAGCCTGGTCAGGCGCGGCTTGTCGCCGTCGGGGCCAACATAGCGCGTGATGCGGTCGACCTGCTCGAGCGGCACGTAGAGCTTGTCGCCGTCGGCATATTCCAGCAAAAAGTAGTCGCGTTCCTTGCCGCCCACTTCCTGGCGCGCGATCTCGCTAAAGAGCGCGATGCCGTGGGTAGCGTGCACCACGTAGTCGCCCGGTTTAAACGGAAACGTGATCTGCGTAATGTCCACCTTGCGGCGGCTGCGCGCGCGGTTGGCGTCCATGCGGGCGTTGAGGTCGGCGATCGAGAACACGGCCAGGTTGGCATCGGGCACCACCACGCCCTGCGGCAGGGCGGCATCGACAAAGGTCACGCGTCCGCGCGAGATGGTGGGCACGGCGGCACCGGCGGCTGCCTGGGCGGCACCCGCCTCGAGCGAGCGGGCGTTGAGCGCGTCGACCTTACGCTCGCGAATGGAAGCGTGGGCCTCCTGGCGTGCGGCACGGTCGGCAGAATCTGCCGCTGCCACGCGTACGCGCTCGCCAATGACGCCGGCATTTTCGGGCGCCGCGGTCAGCGATTCCTCAAAGGTAATGCCCTCGTCGCCAAAGGTGAGCTCCATCGACTCGCGCGCACCGCGGTCGGGAATGGCAAACACGCAGGCGTAGCGCTTGCCCACGACTTCCTGAATGCGCGTCATAAAACGGTTGTCCGAGCCTGCGATAGCAGGCTGCTCGATCTTGAGCTCTGCCGTCACCGCACCGCCGGCACGGATGAGGCTTACGTAGTTCAGGCGCTGCTGGGCACCAAAATCGAGCTGTTGGGCGCGCACGTACAAGCCGTCTAGACGGTCAATCCCCGCCTCGCCGGCACGGGCCTCGATATCCTCGTAGGCGCGCAGACAGTCGTCGAACAGCGAGCGCGGCTCGGACAGAACCACGAGCGCCTTGCCGCTCACGTGCGCCAGCGGGCTCACGGTCTGGCCGTACATCACTGGCAAAAAGCGGTCGAGTTCGGGCGTGACGATGCGCGCATCCACCATCTCGAGCAGCGCCGCCAACTTGCTGTCGTCCTGGCTGGCGCGGTAGAGCGCCACATGCATGTTGTGGACGGCCTCGTCGGTAAGCGCCAGCTCACGGCACGGGAAAATCTCGATGCTGTCTTCGTTACCGATGGTCTGCCCCGTTGAGCTCACCATGCGACGGATGCGGTCGATCTCGTCGCCGAAAAACTCGATGCGCACGGGCGCTTTTTCCTGCGCGGGAAACACCTCGACGGTGTCGCCGTGCACGCGGAACAGACCGGGCGCGTCGGCGGCGCCGGCATTGGTGTAGCCCATGCCCACTAGGCGCTGCGGCACCTCATCAAAAGGAATCTCCTCGCCCACCGCAAAGGTCGTGGACTCCCAATAGCGGCTCTCGACCGGCGGCACGCAGCGCAGCAGCGCGCGGGCCGAGGCAACCATGATGCAGTTGTCGCCGCGCACGATGCGTCCCAGGGCCTCGCAGCGCTGCGCCACCACGGCGTCGTCGGGCGCCTGCTCGCGCCACGGATAGTCCTTGCGCTCGGGAAAACGGCACACATGCGCCAAGCCCACGTAGGCGGCAAGGCTGCGCGCGGCGCGATCGGCCGCATCCTCGCCACTCACGATATAGACCGTCGGGCGCGGACGGCGCGCAAACTGGGCTGCCGCCATAAGCGTGCGGCCCGACTGCGACACAGCCAGCGTCACGTCCTCGCCAGCATCGAGTCCTGCCTCGACGGTCTGCAAGGCCTCGGCAGTGTAGAGCTGCGCGGCTATACGGTGAATGAGCATGCTGTTCCTCCGGCATTGCAACGCCAAAAGCCCGCCGAGGCAAGCTCGGCGGGTATGCGGCGGATTTCGTTGCCTGTCATGGTAACGCATGGAGGGGACTCCGGCTCAAGAGCAAACCCAGCCCCGCAAAAAACGCCAGACGAAGATGCGTTCCGCCCTACCCCGCTACGCGCACGCTGGGGCACAAATCTGCCAGCGGACACTCGTCACACTTGGGTTTGCGGGCGTCGCAGATCTCGCGACCGAAGGTGATCCACTGATGGTTGACCGACTCCCAATACTCGTGCGGCAAAATCTTGAGCAGATCCTGCTCGGTCTTGAGCGGCTCCTTGGCATGTGTCTTGGGACTCAACATCAGGCGATGCGCAATGCGGTTGACGTGCGTGTCCACCGCAATGCCCTCCACGATGCCATACCCCACGTTGAGCACGATGTTCGCCGTCTTGCGTCCCACGCCCGGCAGCTTCACGAGTTCCTTCATGTCGGCCGGCACCTCGCCGCCATAGTCGGCGACGATCATCTGCGCGGCCTCCACGGCGTGCTTGGCCTTGCTCTTATAAAAGCCGAGTGACTTGATGGTGTCTGCCACGTCAGCCACACTCGCCCCGGCCATGGCCTCGGGCGTGGGCCACTGGGCAAACAGCTTCGGCGTCACCTTGTTGACCTGCGCGTCGGTCGTTTGCGCCGAGAGCAACACCGCGATCAGCAGGCGGAAGGGATTCTCGTGGTCCAAAAAGCACTCGACCGGGCCATAGCGACGGTTGAGGCGCTCACACACCTCAACGGCGCGCTCGCGTTTGGCGGCATTGGTCTCGCGTGGCATAACGACTCCTCGGCTCAACGGCACAATAAACTTATGGGCACAATTGTCCCACGTCCGAGACGCTTACGCCTCCAAGAATGCGCCGGTCTGACGGCTCCACAGGCTCGCGTACTCGCCACCCGCCTCGACGAGCTGCGTATGCGTGCCGTCCTCGACAATCTCGCCATCGGCCAGCACCACAATGCGGTCAAGCGCCGCCACGGTGGACAGGCGGTGCGCCACCACAATGGAGGTGCGGCCGCGCATCAGATTCTCGAGCGCCTCCTGCACCAACGCCTCGGACTCGCTGTCCAAGGCAGACGTCGCCTCGTCGAGCACCAGAATCGGCGCGTCGGTTAGGATGGCGCGGGCGATAGCCACGCGCTGACGCTGACCGCCAGAGAGCTTGACGCCGCGCTCGCCCACCATAGTGTCAAAGCCACGGGGCAAGCGGTCGATAAACTCGGTCGCATTAGCCAAGCGAGCCGCCTCGCGAATCTGCTCATCAGTGGCGTTGGGACGACCGTAGGCAATGTTTTCGCGAATGGAGCGGTGGAACAGCAGCGCCTCCTGCGGCACGTAGGCAACCTGACGGCGCAGGCTCTGCTGCGTGCAGCGCGAGACGTCCTGGCCGTCCACGAGCACGCGGCCGCCCTGTACATCGTCCAGGCGCAACAACAACTTGGTGAGCGTCGTCTTGCCCGAGCCCGATTTGCCCACCAGGCCCACGCGCTGGCCCGCCGCCACATGAAGTGTCAGGTCATCGAACACGCTCTCGCCCGCCGCAGCGTCACGGTACGCAAAGCTCAGCTGCTCAAAATCAATCGCGCCCTCGGTCACTTTGAGCTCGGGGGCGTCCGGGTCATCTGCCACCAAACGTGGCTCGTCCAGCACGCGCGTCATCTCGGCCGCATCGCCGAGCGCGCGGTTGATGCGCTGCATCATGGAGCTTACGTAGTTCAGGCGCATGGTGAGGTTATAGGTGTAGGTAAAGATCATGACGAGCGAGCCGGCCGAGATGCCAAACCACGCGTTGCCGCCCGCCACGAATACGCTCACCACGGCCATGGTGATGACGATAAGACCCGAGGTCGTAAAGTTGCGCTGCATCATGGCGTGCATCGAGACCGTCTCGGCATCGCGCGCGGCACGATCAGCGGCGTCGAACAGATCACGTTCAAAGTCCTCGCGCCCGCAGGTCTTGACGGCCAAGATGTTCGTGACCGCGTCGGAGAGCACGCCCGAGAGCTTGTTCTGCGCGGCGGACGTCGCGGCCGAAAGCGGCATGATGCGCTTGTACATAAGCCAGACAAACGCGATGTAGACGGCCATGATGCACACCAGGATCACGGTAAACGTCGGCACCACCGGGGCGAGCGCCGCCACCGTGCAGATGACCGAGGTGATGGTGGGGATGAGCGAATACACCGTCACGTCGACCAGCCCCGTATAGCCGCTCATAAAACGGCTCGTCTGGCTCACGAGCGATCCGCCAAAGCGGCTGGTGTGAAATGTCATGGATTGATTGGAGAGCGTGTCGAAGCACAGGCGCGCCAGGTGATAGTTGCCCGCAATCTCGAGCTTGTAGACGGTGTAGTCCTGCAGCTTGGAGAGGATTTGGCCCACCAGGTTAACGAGTACGAGCGCCAGGATATAGGGGCCGAAGACCTCAAACACCTGATCACCCGCCACGGGACCGGCTTGAACGCGGTCGACAATGAGGGCCATCACATAGGTATTGGCAAACGTCAGCAAAAAGATGTAGCCCGCCGACGAGAACACCGAGAGAAAGACAATCAGCGGCTGCGTGCGCGTGACACCCCAAAACCGCTGCAGCGTGCGGCGCACGGTGGAGCGTTTCAGCGGACTGGTGTTTCTCTGAGACATGGGCTTCCTTTCGCGTCTGATAGGGCGAAACGCCATTGTTGCACACTAAAGCGCACTTCAGGCAAGCGCGATGTGAAAGGCAGCGGGGTGCCCGCGTTTGCGCCGGTGCCCCGCTGCCTTGTTGCAATTAGTCCTCGTCTTCTTGGTCTGTGGAAAGGCCCGCGGGCGTGAGTCCCAAGATTTCATCGGCTTGGTCGGCGTCTTCCAGCGCGTCGATATCCTTGAGTTTGCGCTCCATGACGTTGGTGCGCGTGGTGATAATGCCCTCGACCGTTTTACCCGCGGTCTCGATCTGCTGCTGGGCGCGGCGCAGCGCCGCCTGATAGCGCGGCAGCTCGGCCTTGACGGCGGAGAGCACTCGCAGTACATCGTCGGTGCGTTTTTGCAGCCTAAACGTCTGGTAGCTCATCTGCAGGCTGTTGAGAATGGCCGCCATGGTGCTGGGGCCGGCAACGTTGACGTGATAGTCGCGGCCCAGGGTCTCGATAAGCCCGGAGCGGCTGACGACCTCGGCGTACAGCCCTTCAAACGGCACGAACATGATGCCAAAGTTGGTCGTTGCCGGCACACTCAGGTACTTTTCGCAAATGTCCTTTGCCTCGCGCTTGACCATGGTGTCGAGCGTCTTGCGCGCAGCCGCCACGGTCTCCGCATCGCCCGACTCCTGCGCGTCGAGCAAGTGCTCGTACGCGTCGCCCGGGAATTTGGAGTCGATCGGCAGCAGCACGGGATCGCCCTCGTCCACCGGCAGCTTGACGGCAAACTCAACGCGCTCCGAGGCGCCGGGCTTGGTGGCGACGTTTTCCAGATACTGGTCGGGCGTAAGGATGTCCGCCAGAATTGCACCCAGCTGCACCTCGCCCAAAATGCCACGCGCCTTCACGTTGCCCAGCACGCGCTTAAGGTCGCCCACGCCGGTGGCGATGGACTGCATGTCGCCCAGGCCCTTGTACACGGCCTCGAGCTGGTCGCTCACCTGCTTAAACGATGCCGACAGTCGGTCGTTGAGCGTGCGGGAGAGCTTCTCGTCCACCGTCGCACGCATTTGATCGAGCTGCACGTTGTTGTCTTTGCGGATGGCGCCCAGCTGAGCATCGACCGTCTCGCGCACCTTGTCCAAGCGATGCTCGATACCCTCGCGGTTGGCACCGAGCTGTTGGGCCGTCTCGCGGCGCAGGTCATCCATCCGGTCACCAGCTTGCGAAAACTCACGTGCGATGGTCAGGTAACGTTGCTGCTCCACGGCCGCATCTGTCGTCTGCTGCTGCGCGATGGCATTGGCCGTGCGGCGAGTTTCGGCCAGCGCGACGTTCAGGGCATCGAGCGCGTTGTTGGCCTGCTCGAGTGCTGCCAGCGTTTCCGCGCTACTGTCGCCACGCTCCCGCAACTCGGCACGCAGGCTCTTGAGCTGGAGGGCGCAAGCCACAGCAACCCCCACCGCCACCAAGGCGATCACAACAAGCACAATATCAATAGCAGACATAAACTCCGCCCAACAAACCCAATCGAGCACCAATCAAAACCGCGATCAATCTTACCCCGCCATACGCACCGGGCGCCCGGCCCCTTCTTGGGCGCCCCTCTCCTCCGCATATTCCATAATGCGGCGCGCCGTCTCCCTGCTCACCTTTGAGTCATCACCGGCTAAATATGCGTACACGTTTCCCTTATTCAGATTCAAATCGCGGCAGAGACCGTAGCGCGTTACACCCGATTCCTCTAGCGCTCCCAACGTTCTTTTTCGCATCAGGGCGTTGATTCTTCTGTCCGCCACTGGCTTTTCCTTCACCGCTCTATACGCACGCCAAACGTTGGCATAACGATTAGGAAGTTTGTCCTCGGCGCATAGAGATGCCAGGCTACCCGTTTGGGCGTACAAGGACAAAACGCCTCGGTAACCCTCTTCCATCCACGAACCCTCGGATAAGCCCAGAACGTATTCGGCTTTACCCTGTGCCAAAGCGAGCAAAAACAGGGGCTCCGCCACGCGCGGCGCAACCGTCGTCGCTTGCTTAACCAGTTTTCTAAAACTGAGCGACTGCTGTCCGGATAGCTCTCGGCAATAGCCTTTTAAGAATCCCTCAAAGGTCAGATTCAACCGAGCACCTCCTTTTTGTATTGGCTGTATGCGCAGACCATCTCTTGATAACTCCGCTCCGAAGGCGACGACGCCAGCGCCTCGCCCTCGTCGAATATAAGCCGTTCGAGCAGTCCCCAATCAAGTCGGTCGACGAATGCCTGGCTATGAAGATCGATGATGTCGTTCGGACGACAGGCATAGAGCTTCATTACCGCCAGGTCCTCCAAGGATGGCGTAAAGTACCTGATAAAGCGCGCCCCAATATCCAAGGGAATCAAACGATCTTCGTAATTGAACGGCATCTGATTACAATATGCCACCGCCATACCATTCACCTCGGGGTATCGAGCTATGATCTCGCGGAGGCACCTATCTGCCTCAAACACATCAATGTCATGTGTAACCGAACGATTCGTCACATCGTTTAGTATGAAGGCGCTTCCTCCCACCAATACAACGTTCGGCCTGTCGTCTCTTGGACCTATTTCCAGCTCCGCCTCTTCGTCAATGCCCAAAAGAGTCTGCTCTAAATCCTGCTTATACATAGCAAATCCTATTATTATTTATCTTCAATAATACTATTCAGTCGCACGACAGGACCCACAGGATGCAAGAATTCTGCTCGTGGCGATAATTCGTACACCCTGGAAGTCCTAATGTGACAAACGCTAACTCTCCCAGCCGGCGCGGATGGTTGTTGCGACATCGCCTAGGCGCTGGCCCAGGGCCGCTAGATGCTGGAGCACCTCATTGGGCGAGGCACCGTTTAGGATGCAGGTGAGCGCATACGAGACCAAGAAAATCGCCGCAAGTCCTAACGGAATGAGCACGACCATCGCTAATGTGCGCAGACGCTGGCCCATGCGGCGGCGACGCGTGCGGCGTTTGTCGAACGCAAGCTCCTGCGCATATGAATCTTGTTGTACGGAATAGTTCTCTGGCGCCGATCCGCCCGCAGGCGAAACCGTGGGCGTGGCATTTTGCGCAGGGGGCTGAGCGGCTACCCCTTGCATTTGCATCTCTATGAGCCGTTGCTGCTGACGCAACATGCGCTCAGCTTGTTGCTGCGGGGTCTCAAGAAACAGGTCCATGCTGGCCTCCTCAATCGGAGCATTCGACGCTTACGCCCAGCATCCCGCACCACCAAGGCCACGGCAACGCAATCCGTAGCAATAGCTGCAAAGTTTCTTGTTGACAAAAGCTGTCGAAAACCTCAACAACTCCCCTACCAGTACTTTCTCTGAGCTTTTTTATCGAATGATCTTTTGCCCTTCCGCCAACCCGCCAACTAACCAAAAGCTGACCAAAAGCTTGACGAAAAGTGTGGAGACAGGGACCCCACACAAAAAGTGCCGCCCCTAAAGGGGCGGCACGCAAACTTATTATCAGCTTTTCTGTAACGAGCATGCGACGACCCAACGCCGGGGCGCGGGGCGGGGAAACCTTTGCCTCGCGCGACCCTGCGAAGCCGTGAGCGAGAGGGAAAGGTTTCCCCGCCCTGCGCTCCGTGGTCGGTGAGGACAGACTACATGCCCGCGAGACCGCGGGCGGCGGTGGCGCACATAAACGCCAAGGCTAAAATCACGAGCGAGCCCGCAATGTCTGCCAGCACGCCCATTGCACGACGCTCAAACAACCAGCTCTCAAAGTGCGGGGCGACGTTGCGCCAAACACGCCACAGCAAGATGCCCATACCGATGACGCCTGGGATATTGAGCAGTAGGATCTCGGAGCACAAAAGACCGATCAGGTTGCCGGCGGCAAAACCAGCGTCGCCCTCGCAGTATTTGCGATAAATCATGTACAACATGTACGCCACAAACGGCTGCAGGCACGCAGAGATAAACGTAACCACCATCGAGGGGTCCTGAGAAAAGACATCGGTGAGTTTATCGACACTCGTGGCATCTTTCGAAGCCAAGAACAAGCCAATGACCACCACGGGCACCACGCCCAAGATAACCTCGACCAGAGTAAACAACTTAGCAGTCAGATCCTCGCTAGCCGTATTGAGGTGAGGCGCCCACTCAGGATGAGCATGCGCGCCAACCTTCTTGTCCTTCTCGACACGATCGACCTTTTTACCCTCGGCAACCCGACGACCAGGATCCTTGCGAGTTCCCGCCGCAGCAACCCGAGCCCGAGACTTCTTACCCATACAAAAACACCCCATCAGGTAGTAGATAAACTAAAAGTCGCCACCCAGTGTACCCCACCCATGAACGGTGCCGTCCCAACCAGTCCCCATACAAAAACGTGCCGCCCCGATAGGGGCGGCACACAAACTTAGTTATCAGCTTTTCTGTAGCGAGCACGCAACGAACCAAAGCGGGCCGGGAGGGCCGGACTACCTTCCCTCAACGCGACCCTGCGAAGCCGTGAGCGAGGAGGGAAGGTAGTCCGGCCCTCCCGGCCCAGCTCACGCCAGCGCCAAGCGCTAGTAGTTCACCACCTGCTCCTCAAAGTACGCCTTCGGGTGGTTACACACCGGGCACACCTCAGGCGCCTCGGCACCAACGTGCAGGTGCCCGCAGTTCAGGCACTTCCACACCTTCACGCCCTCACGCTCAAACACCTCGCCCGACTCGATGCGCTCGACGAGTTTGTTGTAGCGCTCCTCGTGGGCCTTCTCGACGGCGGCGACGCCACGGAACTTCTCGGCGATCTCGACAAAGCCCTCCTCCTCGGCGGTCTTGGCGAACTCGTCGTACATCGTGGTCCACTCGTAGTTCTCGCCCGCAGCGGCGTCGCGCAGGTTGTCCAGAGTGCCCGGAACGGCGCCGTCGTGCAGATACTTAAACCACAGCTTGGCGTGCTCGGACTCGTTGCCCGCCGTCTCGGCAAAAATATTCGAGATCTGAACGTAGCCGTCCTTTTTGGCCTTGGATGCATAGTAGCGATACTTGGTGTGTGCCTGGGACTCACCGGCAAAAGCGGTCTCGAGGTTCTTCTTGGTTTGGGAATTCTCAAAATCCATAGGTGTACTTCCCTTCAACGCATGCCGCCCACAGACTTTGAGCGGCCTTGCTTTAAGGATGCCCTCATGCCGAGAATTTAAACCTTACAATCCCGTTCTTCAGATTCGAGTGAGCTACACACTCAGCCAACGATCGCCCTCGGAGCCGCAAAAACCCTCGCGCTCCAGATCGGCAAGAATGCTTGCGACCAGCTCGCGCTCGACCGGCTCTCGGCCGGCTGCCGTCTCCATCTCGTTAACGCCTGCAACGGCTTCATCAAGCGTAATACCTGCCGGCTGCCCATCGCGCGCTGCCAGCAGCATGCGCACAATGTGGGCGCGCTTTTGGCGGCGCGAGCCCTCAAACTTGGACTGACGACTATAGCCCGCCGACCGCCTGGACGGATTGGGCAGCGTCTTTTTAAGATACGCGCCGTAATCCAGCAACGCGTAATACCACGCGCGCGGCGTGTCGGCATCGTCTTGAGGCGCGGCAAAGGGCGCAATCTCATCCGCCGCCGCACCGGGGGCCGCCGGACAGGCAGCTTGAATCAGCGGCACCAGCTCGCGATCGGGAACGGCCGGCACATCGGGAAAGAAATGATGCAAAAAGACCGTGCGCACGTTGGTCTCCAGATACACGCCCGGAAGATCGAATGCAAACGAACGGATGCCCTGCGCCGTTGCCGGGCCAATGCCGGGCAACGCGACCAGATCGTGCATCTCACGCGGAAACTCCCCATCCCAGTCCTCCACAACGCACTGTGCAGCCCTGTGAAGCGCCAGGGCGCGGCGATTGTAGCCCATCCCCTGCCACGCATCCAAGACATCGGAAGGGGCGGCCTGAGCAAGCGCCCGGACAGTCGGAAAGCGATCGAGCCACGCCGGCATGCGCGTCTCCACGCGCGGCACCTGCGTCTGCTGCAGCATGACCTCGGAAAGCCAGATGATATACGGGTCGCGCGTGCGGCGCCACGGAAGGTCGCGATAACGCAGGACCCCTTCCGAACGAATCATCGAACGAAAGGGGTCCTGAATCATGACAATGCTCCTTATGCGGCGCTATTCCTCCCGGCAAGCATACGCGCAAGCGGCGTACTCGGGAAACGCATCGCGGTCGGCGAACTTGGGATCGACAGCCGGAAACTGGCGATGGGCGACGATATCGCCGAGCGAAACGGAATCGAGATAGTCGCGCATCAGCGCCTGGGCTCCGGCCCACAGGGGATGATAGCAGCACGTGCCCATGCGCGCACAGTCGCCATCGGGCGCGGTGCAATCGTTCATAACCATGGGGCCCTGAACGGCCTCTACGACCTGACGGATCGTGACATCGTCGGGGCTCACCTTAAGGCGCATGCCGCCATGAACACCACGCAGGCTCTCCACAATGCCGGCCTGAACCAAGCCGTGCTGAATCGAACGGGCAAACGAATACGGAACATTGACCTCTTCGGCAGCAGTGCGAACAGAAAGCAACCGCTCCGGCTCCTCGGCAAGCATCGCAAGCATGCGAAGGGCATAATCAGTCTTCCTCGATATGTCCATGTTTCCCCTTTCAAGGAATACGAACAGCTCGAACGAGCTCCGGGGCCGAGCTTGTGTCGAGACGCCAAATGACCGCCTGAACAACCAAATTATAAAATGGGTGTTCACTGAATGCCGCACTTGAAGACTAGCTGAATCAGGTACGGCCTAAAGTGCAATTTAGTATAACCGAACCCCCTGCTTCATTGAACAGATGTTGCGCAACAAACCCCCTGTTTGAACACATATATCAGTAGAGGCCGGCTCGCTCGTTGCGAATGCGGTGATTTGGATAAAGAGGCATATAAGATCGAGGGCCTATTAAATCAAAACCACCCCTAAAAGGGGTGGTTTGCTCTTAGGGTATAACCCTTGGATTTCCGGCACGCGTCTAAAGGCGCCGGCCCTCACGGGGTTCGGGCCGCACTGCAGATTGACCCGTGGCGGGCCGGTCAAACCGGCG
>JAXKFZ010000339.1:0-5142 GCA_036550635.1 Collinsella sp.
GCCCGAGGTGCTCGGCAGCATTCTTAAGATCGGCGTGCCCGTGGCCGTGCAGGACGGCTGCATCCAGGTGGCGTTTATGTTTATCACCGTCATCGCCAACCACCGAGGGCTCGTCGACGCCGCCGCCGTGGGCCTGGTCGAAAAGATGATCAGCTTTTTGTTCATTGTGCCGAGTTCCATGGGTGCCACCGTCAGCGCACTCACGGCACAAAACGCCGGCGCGGGCAAGGGCAATCGCGCACGTCAGGTGCTCAAGGACGCCATGACCATCTCGGTGGTGTACGGCTGTCTGATCACGGTGCTAATGTGGCTGGTGGCGCCGGCGTTTATTGGCTTTTTTGCCAAGGACCCCGCGGTGGTCGCGGCCGGCACCGGCTATATGCGCAGCTACATTTTCGACGCGATTTTTGCCGGCATCCACATTTGCTTTAGCGGCTTTTTCGCTGCATACGGCAAGAGCTACATCGGCTTTGCGCACAACGTGTTGGCCGTGGCGCTCATTCGCGTGCCCGGTGCATGGCTGCTGTCGAATGCCTATTCCAACACGCTGTTTCCCATGGGTATCGCCTCGCCGTGCGGATCGATTCTATCGGCGGCCATCTGTGTTGTCGCGTTTACCGTGCTCAACCGGCGCGGAGCTTTTGACAAACTGATGGCGTAGCGAATCGTTCGCGTCGTACGACGGCGTGCCCCTTTCCCGCCTATTGAAAGGAGCGGTCCTATGACCGACTCGCCAACCGAACATACCGAGGGCCTGCTCCGCATTGGCGAGGTGGCGCGCCTGTTTAACCTGAGCGTGGGCACGTTGCGCCATTACGAGCAGATGGGCTTGCTGGACCCGGCGCACATCGATCCGGCAAGTGGGTACCGCTACTACGGATCGCGGCAGCTCTCCACCCTCAACACCATCAGCCACCTGCGTGTTCTCGACTTGCCGCTGGCGCAAATCCGAGAGTTTGTGACCACGCGCGATGTGGAGCTCATGCAGCGCCAGCTGGCTCAGCAGCAGGAGCTCATCGAGCGCAAGCGCCGCGAGCTCGAACGCGTATCGCGCAAGATCGATAACCGGCTTGCCCTGCTTCACGATGCCCTGAACACCGAGCTCGACACCATTTGCACAATCGATGCGCCCGAGCTTCGCTGCGCCGTGTTACGCGAACGTGTCAACCCTACCGACGCCTATGCGCTGGAGTGGCAAATTCGTCAACTGCAGAAGGGTCAGCACGAGACCTTTGTCTTTCTGGGCAACTTGGGCGTCGGGATTGGCACCGAGCGCCTCGCCGCCGGCGACTTTGACGGCTACGACGAGGTCTTTCTGCTGCTCGATGACACCGATGAGTACTTGGGCGACGTCGAGACACGGCCCGCCGCGCACTGCCTGACCATAAGCTTTCGCGGCACGCACGGGCAAGCGGGTCCGCGCTATGAGCAGCTGCTCGGCTATATGCGCGAACATAACCTGACACCCGCCGGTCCATCGCGCGAGATTGCCCTGATCGACGACATCATCAGCGACGACCCGGGGGCGTATGTGACGAGGATCGCGATACCGGTCCGCTAATCACTACCATTTATCGAGCAATTCCATCCATTTACCTTAATCCGAATTAGATTGTATTATGTAGCAAATAAAATGACAGCATATTGCCCCCCATAGGCAGGAGACATTATGCCCAGAGTTCAATCACGTCGCTCGTTTCTTCTCGGCCTAGCCTCGATCATCGGCTTATCCGCGTCACGCCCAACAAGAGTATTCGCTGCCGACTCAAACTCATCCGTCGCTTTTACATCAGACCTAGCACAAGACTACGCGCTTTCCCTGTTGCCCATCGTCGACGGATCCGCGAACTTAGAGATCGAGCAAATCGTTCCCGTATGCCAACAAATCGGCCTTATCTGTGGCTATGAAATCAGTGTCACAAGGGAAGGAAGCCCTTACGGTTATTTAATACTTGACGCATCATATCCTGGGCTTCTGAAGGAGATAACCCTCGGCGATACCATTCTTCCGATTTCAGCTTCTCTATCAAACGCCATTTCAACTTATTCCGGCCAACAGGCCACAAACCCAACCGTACTAATTTCGTACAACGATATTGAATATGGAACTTTGGTGCCAGGAACTAGAGACTGTGTAACCAACTATAACAATATACGGTCTGTCCCAATTGTCACCGAAAAGGGTATAGCACCTCAAAGCAATAACCCAACTTCATGGGATGCAGTCATTATCAATGAAGATGACTTGATGTTGCATTTCCAAATAGACGATTTAAACGGAATACCGTTCCGAGGAGTCTCGGAATCATTAGTTGAAGCCCGCACTAATAAGTATGCATGCGTCGTTTCTGCCTTGTACGCTGTATCAATGCATTACGGTCTCACCAGTTCAAACGCTAATCAATTTAATCCCGATTATTATAAAGAAATATGGAACGTCACTGGCACAACAACGTATAAGACCAATGATCAGGGCGTCGAGTACGGAAGCACGATCATCCCAGATGGAATTGTTCCGTTTAAAAGTCTTGCCGCTCAAAAGGGTAGAGCACTTAATACTCAATTTTTCGGTTATCAGCCTCAATTCGCTCAGTACAGAGCAACTATCGATCAAGGGAATATCGGCTTGTATCATATGTGGATCAACAGCCGAAACAGTGAAGGATCCGTCGAGCTATCAGGTCATACAGTCACGGTAACTGGCTATTTTACTGGGCATAATGGAAGCTCTGGCATCGAACTGCAGTGGCTCGAAGTATTCGACGGATGGAACACTTATCCCCGAGCGATTAACTATGCAACGCCCAATATGGTCAAATTGAACGGAACAGTCTTTTGGTAGACCGGATGGCACCATCAAAATGCTATGGCACCACGGCCTTTGCCCTGGTTACGATATTGGTGATTTTCGCTATGTTTGCATCCGTTTCTTCATGCACAGATAGAGCCCGCTATAGCGGAGGAGATGATTACCTTGTCTTTGGAGCCGGCAGCGTTCATTCTATTGAGGGAACGGAACTCGTAATCCAAACAGACAACAGTCCCCGCTACACCGACGCTGGAAAGCAAACCCGGATTACATTCCCCTCATCTGGCCGAATCAAAGACAAGCTTTCCCAAATCAAAGTTGGGACAAGAGTTTCCTACTCACGCTTTGAGTCGGTAGACGCATCTGGATCATACGAGGGAAACGATATCGAAATTGAACAGGCAAACACTATAAGGAGATGTTGAGGAACTGAGCCTCTGCGCAGTTCCTCAACAAATCATTATGCCTCCGGGACCCTACCCGTCGCCAAAATCTGTTCAAGTGCCGCCTCATCCAGCACGGGCACACCCAGCTGCTCGGCCTTGGTGAGCTTGGAGCCTGCCTTGGGGCCGGCGACCAGATAGCTCGTCTTCTTCGACACACTGCCCGAAACCTTGGCGCCGAGCACCTTGAGTGCCGCGCCCGCCTCGTCGCGGGTGCGGTTGACGAGCGTGCCGGTGAGCACGAAGGTCAGACCCGCGAGCGGCTGTGCGTCGGCGAGCTCGCCCGCCACGCCAGCGTCGGCTGCGGCCTGCGCGTGCGCGGCGCCCAAATCGACCTCGAGCGACAGACCCGCCTGACGCAGGCGCTCCAGCACGGCAAGGTTCTCGGGCACGGCCAGGAACTGCTTGACGCTCGCCGCAATCTTGGGACCGATGCCCTCGCACTCGGCGATGTCCTCTTCGCTCGCCAAGATGAGCTTGTCAATCGACAGGAATCGCTCGGCGATGACCTCGCCCACGCTCTTGCCCACGTGGCGGATGCCCAGGGCAAACAGCACGCGACCGAGCGGCTGGCTCTTGGACTTGTTGAGCTCGGCGATGATTTTCTCGGCCGTCTTGAGGCCTACCGGAATGGGGTCACCCTTCTTGACGCCCTTTTTGCTGTTGGAGCTGGCATAAGTGCGCCCCGTGTCCAGTCCGGCGATGTCGTCGACCGTGAGCTGGTAGAAGTCCGCGACATCGTGAATCAGGCCGGCGGCGATCATCTTGTCGACGATCTCGTCGCCCAGGCCGTCGACGTCCATGCAGCCGCGGCTCACCCAGTGGAGCAGGCGCTCCTTGAGCTGCGCCGGGCAGTCGATGGACACGCAGCGGTAGGCCACCTCGCCGTCCTCGTGGACCACGGGGCTACCGCACACGGGGCAGACCTCGGGCATGTGCCAGTCGACCGAATCGGCCGGGCGCTTGTCGAGCACCGGACCCACGACCTCGGGGATTACGTCGCCTGCCTTGTGCACGATGATAGTGTCGCCCTCGCGCACGTTTTTGCGGCGAATCTCGTCGATATTGTGCAGCGTGGCGCGCGCGATGGTGGAGCCGGCAACCGTCACCGGATCGAACTCGGCGACCGGCGTGAGCACACCGGTGCGGCCCACCTGGATGCGAATTTCGCGCAGGACGGTCTGCTTTTCCTCGGGCGGAAACTTAAAGGCAATGGCCCAGCGCGGCGCGCGGGCGGTAAAGCCCAGGTCGAGCTGCTGCTGGAAGCTATCGACCTTTACGACCACGCCGTCGATGTCGTAGTCCAGGTCACCGCGGTGCTCGAGCGCCTGGGCACAGAACTCGTGGACCTCGGTGGGCGTGGCACAACGGGCCACGTTGGGGTTGACGCTAAAGCCGGCGCTGCGCAGCCAATCGAGGAACTCACGCTGGCTGTGGACGTGCAGCGGGTCGGTATCGGCGATGGCGTAGATAAAGGTAGCCAGGTCGCGGCGCGCCGTGACCTTGGGATCCTTTTGGCGCAGGCTGCCGGCGGCGGCGTTGCGCGGGTTGGCGAAGGGGTCGCGTCCCTCGGCATCGGCCTCGTCGTTCAGGCGCACAAAGCTGCCCTTAGGCATGTAGACCTCGCCGCGTACTTCGATGGTACGTTCGCGGTCGGCACCCATGTGGGCGAGCGCCGGCTCGGACAGGTGCATGGGCACATCCTTGATGGTACGCACGTTAAGCGACACGTCCTCGCCCGTGGTGCCGTCGCCGCGCGTGGCAGCGCGCACAAAGGTGCCGTTTTGGTAGGTAAGCGCCACGCCCAGACCGTCGATCTTAAGCTCGCAGGTATAGGTGACGCTACCGGCACCGAGCGCATCCTCGGTGCGCTGGAGCCACGCGTCGAGC
>JAXKFZ010000340.1:0-16471 GCA_036550635.1 Collinsella sp.
CGGTCCACCGTTAGCCGATGATGCGAGGGCGCTCGGCGTTTTCGACTGGTTTATGCACGCAAAGTCTGGGAATATACAAGTCGCATGTCTTACTGTCTAACCAGTTGCGCCAAGGAGGCACCATGGACTACAAGATTACCGGCTACGAGCCCGCCCAGCTGTTCCATTTCTTTGAGGAGGTCAGCGCGATCCCCCGTGGGTCCGGCAACGAGAAGGGCATCAGCGATTTCCTGGTCGCGTTTGCCAAGGAGCGCGGTCTCGATGTGTATCAGGACGAGGTCTACAACGTCATCATTCGCAAGCCCGCATCTGCCGGCGCCGAGAATGCCCCGACCGTGATGCTGCAGGGCCACATCGACATGGTGTGCGACAAGCTGGGCTCCGTTGAGCACGACTTTACGACTGATGGTATCGACCTGGTCGTCAAGGACGGCGTCCTCACCGCTAACGGTACCACTCTGGGCGCCGACAACGGTATTGCCGTCGCTCTGATGCTCACTGTTCTCAACGACGATTCGATTGCTCATCCGGCCCTCGAGTGCGTGTTCACCACCGACGAGGAGACTGGCCTGGTTGGCGCCGAGACGCTCGACAAGTCCCAGATTAGCGCCCGCACCATGATTAACCTTGACTCCGAGGAAGAGGGCGTTGCCACCGTCAGCTGCGCCGGCGGCGTCGTCGTTACCTACACCTGCCCGATCGCGCGCGAGCACAAGACCGGTAGCACCCTCACGCTCGACATCTCCGGCCTGCTGGGCGGCCACTCCGGCAGCGATATCCACCTGGAGCGCGGCAACGGCAACCTCATCATGGCCCGCATCATCGACCGCCTGATGGTCGCCGGCGAGCCCGCCATCGTTAGCTTTAACGGCGGCACCAAGGACAACGCCATCAACCGTGAGTGCAAAGCTGTTCTGGTCTACGCCGACCACGCTGCCGCCGAGGCCGCGGCCCAGATCGCAAAGGGCATCATCGCCGACGTTACTGCCGAGCTCGAGGTCTTTGACCCCGGCTTTACCTGCACCGTCGAGATTGCCGACGACGCCGAGGTCGAGGCCATGGACCAGAAGTCCGCGCTTGCCCTCATCCGTGCCCTGCGTCTTGCCCCTAACGGCGTGATTCGCCGCAACGTCGCCACCGACGGCTCCGTCGAGGTTTCCTCCAACATCGGTGTGGTTGCCACCTCTGACGACCAGGTCAAGATCATGCTGTCCCCGCGCTCCTCGATCACCTCGCTGCAGAACGAGTTCAAGGACCGCCTGCAGACGCTTGCCGATGTCCTGGGCTTCGACGCCAAGTTTGAGTTCGAGTATCCCGGCTGGAGCTATGCCGAGCATTCGCCGGTCCGCGACATCTTTGTCGAGAGCTATCGCGAGCTCTTTGGCTCCGAGCTGCGCATCGAGTCCATTCACGCCGGCCTTGAGTGCGGCCTGTTTGCCGAGGCCCTGCACGGCCTGGACGCCATCGCCGTGGGTCCGACGCTCTCCGATGTCCACACCCCGGACGAGAGCATGGAGCTCGCTTCTGCCGAGCGCTTCTACGAGCTGCTCATCGACGTGCTCAAGCGCCTCGCTGCGTAAAGGTTGCGCTAGCAGCAGTCCGAGCCACGTGCTAGCGGATTGCAAATGACATTACGAGAGGGGGCACCCGGTCTTTGCGACAGGTGCCCCCTCTCTTCTTTTGGGAAATGGGAAATTGCGGCCACCTAGCCCATATCCGCCTTGATGAGGTCGAGGGTGCGCTGGCAGTTTTCACGGACGGGGCCGAGCATATGCTCGCGCAGGTCCGCCATGCCGGGCAGGTCGGCGTATTCGTCCATGACCTCTTCCATGCAAACGGGCACCTCGTAGGCGAGGTCCATCATGGTCGCAAAGCAAAACTTCTCGGATAGCCCGGCATCGGTAAGCGCCGCCTCCAGCACGGGGTCGCCCATACCGTGGTATCGGCGGATAGCGCCTGGACCGATGCGCCCCACACGATTTTCGCCGCCAACGCTCATGGCAAGGCGCGCCCGGCGGCGCATGCGCTCATACGCTAAACCCGACGCGACATCGTACATTCGAGCCATCATGGCTGCGCCGTCGTTTCCAAGGAGCAGGGAATAGTTTTTCGCGTGCGCATCCGGTGCGCCGATAATGGCGTTGAAGAACAGTATCTGCGTAAACAGATACAGGTTAAGTTGATGGTGGCTCGTATTTACGAGGAGCTCTTGAATGTCGCGGGTGGTCGGGCCGCCGTCTGCTGTGTAC
The DNA here is from genome assembly GCA_036550635.1 of Collinsella sp. Taxonomy (GTDB): domain Bacteria; phylum Actinomycetota; class Coriobacteriia; order Coriobacteriales; family Coriobacteriaceae; genus Collinsella. The sequence continues at coordinate 2,250 of JAXKFZ010000340.1, forward strand.
TTTTGGGCGGGCATCACCCCAAGTGCCTGACAGAGGTCTTCTTGATGTAGGCGCCTGATCATTCCGTCTTCGACTTTCACGCGGTCATAGCGCTCAACAATGAGGGCAGGTTCGTCCTCAAACATACGATATTCGACGTTTGCCGTTGCGATACCGGCGCGCTGGGCGCTTTTCATGCAGACAAACTCATTGAGAGCCTCGAGTTTAAATCCGATAACGCCATTTTTGAAAATATGCGTTGTGGGCGAGGAGCCCATGCATTCGCACCAGCGGCCGTTTATGAACGCGAGCGCGAACTTGCCCTGGTTGCCTCCAAGTGACCAACTTTCATCTAGACCCATCCACGATGCATCGCGGTCATCTCTGATCGACTTGAGACGGAGAGCAATTTCGTGGTCGTCTATAGGGCGGTAGTCGCCAGCGCGATGCAGGACGGCGTCGGCATCTTCTTCGGCACAAAACTGCACTCCGCCCGGACAGTCGAGTCCGATATGGCTGAGCAACGCAACGGGATTGTTGGGCCTAACGTTGAATTCGGCGGCAATCGCTTTTCGTTGGTCCTCGCTGTCGGGTAGAAGGCCAAACAAGTACGGATTCATGACCTGTTGGCCGTATGTGCGATTTGATACGGGTATGTTGGTCGATAGGGTTGGCCCGTCATAGTCATGATCGTAGGTAAAGCTGATAAGACCGTTCTCATCTTGCGTGAGCGTTCCCGCAGGTACGCCGCAAATAATGGTCCGAAGTGATGTTCTGGCCATTGGCTATTTCCCTTCGGGCTTGGTTTGGTTAGATGCGTTTGCGGCAATCGAGACTCCGAGATTGGACATGGCGAAATCGGCGAAGGCCCTGTCGTAGAGCTCGGACGTAAAGGGGACATCTGCGAGAGCCGGAACGGCTGCGCTGCGACGGTTGCGATGGTGAAAACGTTGAGCGTGATGGCGCCTGGGGGTACTACGAGGTTGCAAATCAGCATGCGGGGCGTCGACTGGTTGCTCGTTTTTCGATTCGTCGATATCCCCTTGAGCGGCGAGTGCCAGTCCAAGAGCACCGAAAACTGCCAGCAGCTTGTCGAGCCGAATGCCCGTGGCATCTCCCAGCTCGAGCGATGCGAGCAGGCGCTCCGAAACACCGGCTTTTTTAGCGAGGACGGCACGGGTGATCCCTTGCGCCTCGCGTGCCTGACGCACGTAGATGCCAGCTTGGCGCGGTGTGGTGATGGGAAGGATATCCACGGCGATCTCCTAACGTGCAGACTTTTGCATATCAGTATGACATGCAAAAGTCTGCATGAAAAGGCCTCATGCAAAACTCTGCATGAGGCCTCATACGGACGTTTAGTTTTGAAGGGTGTTTTACAGCACCAAAATCCCCAGGTGCTCCAGCAAAATCTTGAGGCCGATGAGGATGAGCACGACGCCGCCCACGATGGTGGCGGGTTTTTCGTAGCGCTCGCCAAAGGTGTGGCCGATCGCTACGCCGGCGACGGAGAAGATAAACGTTGTGACTCCGATAAGCGATACAGCGGGAACGATGTCAACCGAGAGCGCAGCAAATGAGATGCCCACGGCCAGGGCGTCGATTGAGGTGGCGATAGCCAGAATCAGGTACTCACCCAGGTCAATCTTTTCGGCATCCTTGCCGTCGCTCTCGTCCTCATTCTCGTCTTCGGTAAAGGCCTCCCACAGCATTTTGCCGCCGATAAAGGCCAAAAGGATAAAGGCGATCCAATGGTCGATGGGTCCGATGATGCTCATGAATTGGCTGCCAAGCGCCCATCCGATTACGGGCATGCCGGCCTGAAAGCCGCCAAAGAACAGGCCGAGCACCACGGCGACTTTAAGGTTGATCTTTTTCATGCCGAGACCTTTGCAGATGGAAACGGCAAAGGCGTCCATCGAAAGGCCAACGGCGAGCAACACGAGCTCTGCGAGTCCCATAGTCTGGCTCCCTCTCTGCGGGCGGGCCCGCGTGTACCTCTTGGGGGAGTAATAAAAAAGACTCGTGGCGTACGCGTTGCGCGCACAGCCACGAGTCTCGTTCATTAAGGCAAGCCAGGCCGCATCGGCCAGTGTGTTGACTTACCGCGCCACCGGAGGCGAATCCGGTCACGCGACTACTCCCTCATTTATGCGAATCCCGATGCTACCACATGAACAGCTGATTTGGGTTGGGCTCTCAGCTGTGTTCGCTCATTCTGTAAGCATCGGATTTCGCAAGCGCCGCAGGGACAAACCGTGAGAAACTATTTAGCGTTTATGGAGCGTATACGATGGGAGCGATGCCTTGGATAAGAACGAGCTGCAAAAGCGTATGGAACAGGCCATCCGCCTGACGGCACCTGGTCAGCCGATCCGCACCGCCCTCGACATGATCATCGCCGGTCACCTGGGCGCCCTTATCTGCGTCGGCGACACCGAAAACGTGCTCGCTGCCGGTAACGACGGCTTCCCGCTCAACATTTCGTTCACCTCGAACCGTCTGTTCGAGCTTTCCAAGATGGACGGCGCCATCGTTATCGATGGCGACCTCACCCAGATCCTGCGCGCCAACTTCCACCTCAATCCCGATCCCTCGCTTGCCACGAGTGAGACGGGCATGCGTCACCGTACTGCCGCTCGCATGTCGGTGCTCACCGATGCCATCGTGATCTCGGTTTCGGCTCGCCGTGCCGTCGTTAACGTGTACGTTCACGGCAAGAGCTACGAGATCCAGCCCGTCACCACCATCATGAGCTCGGTCAACCAGCTCGTCGCCACGCTTCAGACCACCCGTCAGTCGCTCGATCGCTCCTTGCTGCGCCTGACGGCCCTTGAGCTCGACGACTACGTTACGCTCGCCGACATCACCGGCATCTTCTCGAGTTTCGAGATCATGCAGCAGGCAAAGACCGAGCTTAAGGATTGCATCGTCAAGCTGGGTAACCAGGGCAAGCTCGTGCAGATGCAGCTCGAGCAGCTCGCGGGCTCCAGCATGGATACCGAATACGACTTGATGATCCGCGACTACGCAAGCGATTCCTCCGAGGCAAACGCCGAGAAGATCCGCGCCGAGCTGAGCCGCATGACGCCTAAGGACCTGTCCGACCCGCAGCACGTGGCGGCAGTTCTGGGCTATGACGACCTGGACGAGGACTCCGTCATGACACCGCTGGGCCTGCGCACGCTTTCGCGCGTGTCCGTCGTGCGCGACGGCGTGGCCGAGAAGATCGTCGACGAGTACGGCTCGCTGCAGGAGCTCATGGACGACATCAGCGAGGATCCGGAGCGCCTGGGCGACTTTGGCGTTAACAACCCTGCCATTCTTGCGGACTCCCTGTACCGCATGAAGGGCACCAAACAGGGGAACGCATAATGGCGCCCGTATGCGCCGTGGTCGTTGCCGGTGGCAGCGGCCAGCGCTTTGGTAATCCCGGTGGCAAGCAGCTCGTCAATGTGGCGGGCCGTCCGCTTATGAGCTGGTCCATCCGCGCGTTCGATCGTAGCGACAAGGTCGGCCACATTGTGGTGGTGTGTCCTGCCGAGCGCCGTGCCGAGATGCGCCGCCTAGCCATCGACCCGTTTGACTATGACACGCCCATCAGCTTTGCCGATGCCGGCGATACCCGTCAGGATTCCACCCGTGCCGGCGTGCATGCGGTTCCGGCGGGCTTTGAATACGTCGCCATTCACGATGGCGCTCGTCCGCTCATTACGACCGAGGCCATCGACCACGCTATCGACGTGCTCGTGAGCGACCGTGCTCTCGACGGTGTCGTGTGTGGTCAGCCCGCGATCGACACGCTCAAGATCGTCGATGGCGACAACATCGTCGAGACGCCGCCGCGCGAGCTCTATTGGGCCGCGCAGACGCCGCAGATCTTTAGCATCGACGCCATGAAGCGCGCTCACGCCGCTGCTATCGCCGAGGGTTTTATCGGTACCGACGATTCATCGTTGGTCGAGCGCATGGGCGGGCGCGTCCGCTGTGTCCAGAGCCCGCGCGATAACCTTAAGGTGACGGTGCCCGAGGATCTGCGTCCCGTAACCGCGATTCTGCTCGGCCGCATGGCCGAGGGAGAGGACCTTCCCCATGTTCAGTAACCTGCGCATTGGCCACGGCTACGACGTCCACCGTTTGGTGGAGGGGCGTCGATGTATCATCGGCGGGGTCGACATTCCCTACGAGCGCGGCCTGCTGGGCCACTCGGATGCCGATGTGCTCGCGCACGCTTTGGCCGACGCCATTCTGGGCGCCTGCCGCGGGGGAGACATCGGCAAGCTATTCCCCGATACCGATCCCGCCTACGAGGGCGCCGATTCGATGGTGCTGCTCGCTCGCGTGATGGACTACGCGCGCGAGCTGGGCTTTGAGTTTGTCGATGCCGATTGCACCATTGCCTGTCAGCAACCCAAGATCACCCCGCACCGCGATGCCATGCGCGCCAACCTTGCCCATGCCTTGGGCGTTGACGTCGAAAACGTGGGCGTCGCCGCCACTACGACCGAAAAGCTCGGTTGGGAAGGCCAGGGCGAGGGAATCGGCGCCTGGGCCGTCTGCCTGCTACAGAAAACCGTTAAGGAGTAACGAATGCGTATCTACAACAGCGCTACCCATAAAAAGGAAGAGTTCCAGCCCATCGAGTCCGGCAAGGTCCGCATGTACGTGTGCGGCCCCACGGTCTACGACAACATCCACATCGGCAACGCCCGTACGTTCATCAGCTTTGACGTGATTCGCCGCTGGCTCATCGCGAGCGGTTACGAGGTCACGTTCGCCCAGAACCTCACCGATGTCGACGACAAGATCATCAAGCGCGCCAACGAGCAGGGCCGTACGGCCGCCGAGGTCGCGACGGAGTTCTCCGACAAGTTCATCGGCGTCATGCGCGCCGCCAACGTGCTCGATCCCGATGTGCGCCCCCGCGCCACCAAGGAGATCGGCCCCATGATCGCCATGATCAAGACGCTTATCGAGCAGGGCCACGCTTACGCCGCCGATAACGGCGATGTGTACTTTGCCGTGCGCAGCGATCCCAACTATGGTCAGGTCTCGGGCCGCAACATCGACGACCTTATGGTTGGTGCGCGCATCGAGGAGAACGAGGACAAGAACGACCCGCTCGACTTTGCCCTGTGGAAGGCCGCCAAGCCCGGCGAGCCCAGCTGGCCGAGCCCCTGGGGCGAGGGCCGTCCCGGTTGGCACACCGAGTGCGCCGCCATGGTGCATCGCTACCTGGGCACTCCGATCGACATCCACGGCGGCGGCTCCGACCTTGCCTTCCCGCATCACGAGAACGAGTGTGCCCAGGCCACCTGCGCCTGGCACCAGGGCTTCTCCAACACCTGGATGCACACGGGCATGCTGCTGGTAGACGGCGAGAAGATGTCCAAGTCGCTCGGCAACTTCTTTACGCTGGCCGAGGTCCTCGAGCAGCACTCCGCTGCCGCCCTGCGCCTGCTGATGCTGCAGACGAGCTATCGCTCGCCGCTCGACTTTTCTTGGGAGCGCCTGGAGGGTGCCGAGAACTCGCTCACGCGTATCGCCGGTACGGTCGAGAACCTGCGTTGGGCCGCGAACCACGCGACGGCCGATGCCGATGTGGCTGCCGCCGAGGCATTTGCCGCCAAGGCCGCTGAGACTCGTGCTGCCTTTAAGGAGTGCATGGACGACGACTTTAACACCGCTGGTGCCATGGGTGCTGTCTTTGGCTTTGTGACCGAGTGCAACCAGTACCTGGAGCAGGCGGGCGACGCTGCCGACAAGGCCGCCGCGCTTGCCGCCGCCGACACGCTGGCCGAGCTGCTCGATACGCTTGGCGTTGAGCTCCCCGAGCCCAAGGTCGAGTTGCCGCTGGGCCTGCTGGGCGTTGCCGCCGGTTTGGTTGCCTACACGGGTGACGACGTGGACGAGGCCGCTGCCAAGATTCTCGAGGCCCGCGCCGAGGCCCGCGCCGCCAAGAACTGGGATCTGGCCGACGCCATCCGCGACCAGCTCAAGGATCTGGGCCTGACGATTGAAGATACCGCCGCCGGCACTCGTATCAAATCTCTCTAATCCCCGCGGGTTTCCCAAGCACCCGACCTTGCCGTTCAAACCGTCGCTCGCGTACTCAAGTACGCGTCGCTCCTCTTTCACGGCAATCTCGGGCACTTGGAAAACCCGTACCGACCGCCCGAATTAATATTCATGGGCGGTCGTTTATTTTGTTTCGTTTGATAGTTGTATTTAGGAGGTCGCTTTATGGCCGACAATCGCAAGCGTGCGCCTCGTGGCGGCAAGCAGGCTGCTTCTGGCTCGCGTCCGATTCGCCGCAATGACCGCGCTGCCGCTCCCAAGGGCCAGCGCGATCGCGCCCAGGCCGCACGTCCGCAGCGCGATCGCAACCGCGACGCTGTCCAGGCTCCCAAGGGCGAGTTTATCGAAGGTCGCCGTGCTGCCGCCGAGGCGCTGCGTACCGGCTTTCCCGTCAAGTGCGCGCTCATCGCTGAGGGCGGGGAGCGCGATGCCGCCTTGTCGCGCCTGGTCGACGACCTCAACGCTGCAGGCGTCCGCATTAAGTATGTGCCGCGCGCGCAGCTCGATGCGCTGTCGAGCCATGGCGCTCACCAGGGCATTGCGCTCGAGGTGGGCAATTTCCCCTATGCCGATGTTGCCGATATCCTCGACCGTGCGGGCGACGGTCCGGCGCTCGTCGTCGTGCTCGACCATATGACCGACGACGGCAACTTTGGCGCCATCGTGCGCTCCGCCGAGGTCGTGGGCGCGGCGGGCGTCATCATTGCCAACAAGCGCGCCGCCGGTGTGACCGTCGGCAGCTACAAGACTTCTGCCGGCGCCGTCATGCATCTGCCCATCGCGCAGGTTCCCAATATCGCCCGTGCGCTCGATGACCTCAAGGCCGCCGGCTTTTGGGTGGGCGGCGCCTCCGAGCACGCCGAAGGCAGTTGCTGGGACGCCCCCTTCGAGGGCCGCGTTGCGCTCGTCATGGGTTCCGAGGGCGACGGCATCTCGCGTCTTGTGCTCGAGAAATGCGACTTTTTGACTAAGCTTCCCCAGCGCGGAATGACCGAGAGTCTCAACGTTGCCCAGGCGACCACGGCGCTGTGCTTTGAGTGGCTGCGCCGCAATGCCGGCGAGCTCATGGGGGAGGAGTAGCGCATGTCCAAGAAGAACCGCGCCAAGTCCAAGGCCAAGCGCTTTGGCGAGGGCTCGGCCAAGCCGATTGTTTCGGCCGCGACCTATGGCGTGGGCGGCAATGCGTTTGCGCAGGCCATCGCCGATCCGGTCTCGACGGTGCACTCCAATAAGCCCGAGCTGCTGGTGGTCGACGGTTACAACGTGATTCACTGCACGCCGCGCTACGAAAAGCTCGTCTACGACCATTCCGACGATCCGTATTCCAGCGACGTCCACGATATGGCGCGAACTGCACTCATCAACGACGTCGCCGCGTTTGCCCAGGGCCGCTACGAGGCCGTGATCGTGTTTGACGGCGCGGGCAACATCTCCAGCGAGCGCCCCAACCTGCCGGCCCGCGGCGTGCGCATCGAGTTTTCGCCGACGGGCGTCTCTGCCGATACCGTGGTACAGAAGCTCTGCATCGAGGCACGCGAGGAAGGCCGTGCGTGCTCTGTGGTGTCGAGCGACGGCACGATCCAGGCCGTCGTCATGGGCAAGGGCGTTACGCGCATCTCGAGCCGTATGCTGGTGGACGAGATCAAACAGATCGATAACGACGTTCACGAGGCAGAGGAAGCTCCGCAGATCAAGATGACCTTGGGCAGCCGCCTGAGCCCCGAGGCGCTGGCCAAGCTCAAGGCCCTGCGCGGGAGGTAGGGGAGTTGGCGGGGCAATGCTGCCTCGCTAACTCCATTCAGCGATGTCGATCATTCTTTCGAGGCGCCACGTTAGCGCCTCTTTTAGATAAGGCAGTCTCGCTGCTAGGGCATCGTTTTTAGACAGAATCTCGATTGCCTCGTCGACAAAACCTTCGAGTTTGTCCCCGTCAAACCAGTTCATATCCTCAACAAGCAACATTTGTTTCGCGGGACTTGAATGGAACTGCGCGCTGGCAAAACTGTGCTCTCCTGCCCTAAGCTCATCTAGAGATATGTTGCACCAGAGCGATGAGCCCGAATCGAAGATAGGGGCAGGTCTGCAGGCTAGCGTGTTTACGTTTCGCACAAGGCCAAAGTTACGCCAATGACGATCGTAGTTGGCGATGATGTCGTCGCACACGATCATGCGGTCAAGGGCGTCTTTTATATCCGTCGCTCCAAGCTCCTCGCAGTTTGCTACATACCGTTCGTAATCGGTTAGTCGCTTGTCTGCATTTGCATGCTGGTTTACATAGAACGCAGGGACATACTCTTCTTCATCAGTTAAGAAGACATCGCATATGCTCAGGGCGGAAGTGCCCGTGCCCTCGAGCGAGTAAGGCACATAATCGCAGGTGTTTAGGATGCGACGGTGGAGCGTGGTCGCCACCAGCTCGTTATAAGGTTCCTGGTTCAGGTGCGCTCCTGCCTTATGCAGAATTCGACGCCCGCCCTCGCATGTCCAGTACTTTTGAAGATTGCCGTCCGAGGTGTTGTCGGGCTTTGCGGCAGCCGCTTTTCCCTCTGGGGCGAAGGGTGCAATGGTTAGCGAGACGTCATCAAAGGCATTATTGAAGAAATTGATATCTTCCCACGCGAGGCCGGAGTCTTGGGGCCTAATCCAATACTGGTCGGATAAGGAGAGGCCGAGATTTCGCTGTACGAGTTCATCGGGAACATCGACTGCGGCTTCTGCAAGCAGGGAGGCTAGCCCAATGCGTGCGAGCGGGATACCGCGGCCGCGCCACCAGATGCGGAAGGAGTCGAGCGATATGGGGCTATTAGGGCCAAATACTCCAATAGGGGCGTGGGCGTAATCGATGTCGGCACCGATGTGGGTAAAGTCTTTTCGCGATGTGCTGTAGACCAGCTGAGCGACTTCGTACGTGCGGTTCATGAGGGTGAACGCGATCTCGCTCTTACCGTGGCCGCGGCGGGGACGTCCCCCCGTTTTGGTCACAGAGCGGAGTCGCGTGTCGACGCTGTCTTTGTCGATGAGCCATACACCAGAAGCCTTGCGGGCCTCAAGTGCTCCGTTTTTTATGAGCTCCTGCACCCTGCGCGGAGTGATGCCGAGCAGCTCGGCGGCTTCCTTGGTAGTAAGCATCACGAAACCCTTCGTCAAAACGAATAGTTTTATATATAGCAATTGTAATTAAAACTATTCGTTCTGACGAATAGTTTTGAGATTGAGGGCGAACCGACAGAAATGAACGGGCCTGGTACCTGTTGTTGCTGGATTTTGCATATTTATATAACGCCGTGTGGCCTGTTGCGCCCCGTCCGTAATTCCTTTATTCTTAACAGGCTTCGCGCGAAAGCGCCAAGTGTGCCAGTGTGGCGCAACGGTAGCGCAACTGATTTGTAATCAGTGGGTTGCAGGTTCGATTCCTGTCACTGGCTCCATGAGAGTTTCGGGCTCTGTTCCCTTGTGGGACAGGGCCCGTTTCTATTTAGGTGGTGCGCCATCGGGTTAGCGCCCATCCCGTTTTTGGTTTGTCTCGTCCTCCAGTTTGTCTAAATCTGTAACACCAAGACCGATATTTGGCATCTAACTGTTACAGATTGAGATGAAACTTAGGGTGTTTTAGGAATATCTTGATCTGTAACATGTAGAAGCGGAATAGGCCTCTTGCTGTTACAGATCGAGACAAGGGCGGGTGCGGACCTGGATGTTCTGCTCGAGCGTGGATTTCTGGACACGCGAGAGAAGAAAATCTTCCGACCGGAGAACGAGCGTGGATAATTAACTTGGATAGGGAGCTAAGGTAAACACCGATTGTCTATCGAAGGCTTTAGAAACAACGACCCCGATTTCATTGTGGAATCGGGGTCGTTTGTGTCTGAGGAATCCGAATGGATTAATCGAGCTCCTAAGGGACTTCTTGGGTTCTTGCTAATGGTCTGCCGAGGATGTCCCCAATGCAAGCAGCGGGCATCTACTCAATATAGTTGGGATTCTTCTTGATGATCACGCGTGCAGCGATGAACGAGACGACGATGGCGATGACGGCGACAACGCATGCCAGTACGAAGTTGCCCATGGATCCATCGGGAGCGATAAAGATCAGCGCAGAAAGAAGACCGGGGCATGCTCCCGCAACATACTCCTTCAAGACGAAGATACCTGCAGGGAGTCCCGCGCAGAGGGCGCCGATTGCCGTGCCGACAAGCAGGCGGGGACGCTCGATGAGGCAGCCGTAAAATGCGGGCTCAGTTACGCCACAGAGTGCGGTGACGGCAACCGTGGTGACCATACCTCTCTTCTCCTTGTTGCTTTTCATTGCAGTTGCCAAGGCGAGACTCGTGCCGCCAATGCAGAGGTTTGAGATGAAGCCAAAGATGATGGGCGCCCAGCCGAGCTGCGCCAAGCTCGTAACTTCGATCGCGATGTAGGCCTTATCAAGACCGAGCATGACAAAATAGGGGTTAAGGGCTGCAAGGACTGGAGTAGCGATAAATGCCACGTTATCCATGAGCCACGTGGCGGCATCACTCAGCGCGTAGCCCATCATGCTGCCGGCGGGGCCGAGGATAATCAGCTCAACAGGCACGACGATGAACATGGTGAGCAGCGGCTTCAAGAACAGTTTGGTAATGTCGGGGATGATTTTCTGAAGACCGCGATCAACAAAGTACATGAACACAACGCCCAGTACGATTGGCACCACCGTGCTCGAGTAGTCATTCGTCGGGATGGGGATGCCAAGAAAGTCGAGACCCTCAGCACCGCTAATAGACGAGCTAATCATGATTGCGCCCAGCAGTGCGCCCATGATAGGCTGCATCTTCATGACGGCGGCGAGCTGATAGCCGAGGTAAACGGGCAGGAAGCTAAATGAGGCGCTGAAGATCGCCAGCAGAACCTGGGCGGTTCCGCTATCGGTGTTCAATCCACAATAATTGACCAGGAGATTCTTGATCGAAAGAATGAGTCCGCCAACGATGAGCGCCGGGACGATGGGCATGAATACCTGTGCAGAGACGTTCCCGAATTTCTCAATCAAGCCCATGGCGGTGTTACCGCTTTTAATGCCTTCTGCAAGGTCTTTGGCGGTTTGGGCATCGTCGGCAACCGTGCCACCGCCGACTTCGATTCCCGCGAAGTCGAGGAAGTCGTTGTAAGCCTCGGTGACGTTGGGGCCGATGATCACCTGAAGCTGGCCACCGCTGACTACTGCCCCGAGCGCCTGGTCGGCCGATTTGGCGAGCTGGAGATCGATGATCGAGGTGTCTCGTGCGTCGATGCGAAGGCGCGTCGCACAATGAGTTACCGATGTAATGTTCTCTTTGCCGCCAACAGCCTTTAGGACTGTTTCGGACATTGCCTGATATTTCATCTCTTTCTCCTAACCTTCCTGCTCCTGATACTTCGAGATAAGGTCTCGGTACCAATACCAGCTCTTTTTGGGGGTGCGCTCCAGATTGTTCTCGAAGTCGATATGGACAAGTCCGTATCGTTTTTCGTAGCCGTTGATCCAGCTATACAGATCCATCGTCGACCAGAGGTAGTAGCCCTCAACGCGCGCGCCGTCGCGCTTAGCCCTCATCATGTGCTCGATGAACTGGCCCAGAAGCTCGATGCGGTCATCATCGTGGATCATTCCGTCTGCGTCTGGTTGCTCATAGGCGCCATGTCCGTTTTCCGTAATAAAGATGCGGGGCGCGTCATAGCGCTCGTGGACATCCATGATGGTTGAATACATGCAACTTGGGAGTATTTCGCGGCCCCATTTATTGCGGGGAACATTGCTGTCGCGGGCGCTTTCAAACAAGGGCGCAATGCATTTTCCTTCGACCTTTTTGCTCGAACCGCCCTTATTGTTCGCCGAAACGGCAAGCTCTCCACCGTGCCAGTCGGTTACATACTCTCGGCAATACACGTTGAGTCCAATAAAATCGACTTTACCGTCTCTGAATTCTTCTACGTCATTTGGGGATCGATAGAGCGAGACGCCAAGTTTTTCAAGGATTTCGTCCATTTCTGGCGGCAGTTGACCCTGAAGTGCTGGTGCCAGAATCATGCGATTGGCGAAAAAGTCTGCGTATCGAAATACGTCATCGGGGTGCTCGGTTGCCGGGTCGAGTTCGACAACGCCGCCATCGTGGACGGCGCCGATGATGCCGTCGTAGCCCATTTGACGATATGCTCGGACTGCGAGTGCGCTTGCGCGCATCAGGTTGTACTGAAACTGCATGTACGACTGAACGTCGAGCGATCGATTGGGAGGATAGTTGCCCAACATGTTTACGCAGTAGCTGTAGAAATGCGGCTCGTTAACGGTAGCCCAGATTTTGACGCGGTCTCCAAAGCGCTCAAAGCAAATCTTGGCGTATTTGCAGAACCACTCTGCCATATCGTTGTTCAGCCATCCGCCTTTGCAAGCAAGCGTGAATGGCAGATCGTAATGGAACAGCGTAACGTTGGGCTCTATGCCATTTTCGAGGCAGCAATCAATGACCCGATTATAAAAATCGATACCCTTTTCATTCACTTCGCCGATACCCGTGGGGATGATTCGACTCCATGAAAGAGAGAAGCGATAGGTGTTTTGTCCGCCTTCTTTCATCATGCGGATATCTTCTTCATAGCGATGGTAGAAGTCGCAAGATACATCACCGTCAACATGGTTGATGTTCTTATTGCTTGTGTGGTTAAAGAAATCCCACTCGCCAAGGCCTTTGCCGTCTTCGTTCCAGGCACCCTCGCACTGATAAGACGCCGTGGCGGAACCCCAGAGAAACGGGATGTTGTTCACGTTGCCCATGAATCCCCTTTCCATCATTCAACACGGTGGATACGTGTGGCGGAATTACGATTAAGATGACGTCAACTGATTTGAATCATAGGAGAACGACCAAAGCTGTTTGATTCAATAAATGAACTATGATTTCGAGGAGAGCGGAAAGAGGGATCACGTGAATATCAATGACTTCGATGTGCTCAATCGCATTAGCTCCATCATCAACAGCGAGTTTGGGTCAAACGATGCCGCCATCGCTCGATATCTCATCGCTCACATTAGGCGTTCGAGCGAAATCAATGTTGCCGCAATAACCCGCGATGCATTCGTGACCCGTTCCGCTGTTCGTCGTTTCTGCAATCGATTGGGCTACCAGTCTCTTAGCGATTTGAAAGAATCATTTACTCAGTCAGTCTTTCCAAGCGACTTAAGCCATCGAGAGGAGGAATTTGGCTACGAGGAATACAGGGCAGAGCTCGACGTTCGCATGATCGAGATGTTCGCTGAGGTTGAAAGCGGCGTGTCCGATATCGCTATTAAGCATCTTGTCGACGAAATTGATGGCCATAAAAACGTTGAAATCTGGTGCACCAATAATGTGAGCGCCAATCTCGTACGATTTCAGCAGGAAATGTTTTATGCGGGCAAGATAGTTCGCATAGTTGCTGGGGCTAACGTCGCGGAATTGAAAAACATGGGAGACGCTTCGCAGTCATTGATAATTCTCGTATCGGTCTCCGGGCTATTTGCGTCACAGGCGCGTGAGTATCTTGATTGCCGTTCGGGCAGGAAGATTCTAATTACTGCGTTTAGCAACGATGACAAATCGAGGTCTTTTGACCGTGTATATCGTCTTGGTAATGCGGGAAACGGAATTGACCGACTCGGCGTTTATTCGAAATACGCCATGACATATTTTTTCGACTTGCTATCGTCGTGTTACTTGAGTCGCTACCCCTGCACCAAGGGGGAGCCGCTCTATGGGTCTACTTTGGCCTGGCCCGAGTAGTTGCGGCTTTACAGTTCTCTCGCCTGGAGAATGAACGTGGATAATCTGCCACTTTGGCCTTAGAGCCGCGCTAAAAGTGGGAGATAATCCACGCTCGATCGTGGCGTGGAAGCCCGATCTCGACCTATATATAGGTGCAAATAAGCCGGTATCGAAGTTCGATACTGAAGGTGTACTCCACTACACCAAAGTGTTACCTCGGGAAACGTCACCTCAGTATCCAAAACCACCGTCCTTCATATCCAAACTCAACAAAACCGACGCTCCTATAAGTTGTCAATAGGCAGTTTGCGGGAGCGCTCCCTTCAATTCGCACAGGAGCTCGTAATACCTCCTCTCCAGTTTCGTCGACCGCCGTCTCCCATGTTCCAGGTGACCGAGTGAGGCCGC
>JAXKFZ010000341.1:0-2550 GCA_036550635.1 Collinsella sp.
ATATCTTTGAGCACATGCAGGTCGCCAAAGTACTTGTTGAGATGCTTGATCTCGATCATGTCTGCCATGAATGTCCCTTCCCTGCGTTTACACGAGTTGAACTATTGTACGGAAAGAACCGCGTTTCCGCAGCCCACACTACATTCCCGTAAAGAACCCGCAACCTTCCACCTGCTCGTTGGCACTCATTGGGGACAGACTTAAATGAGTACCTGCTCATTGGGCACTCATTTAAGCCTGTCCCCAATGAGTGCCCAGCCCAGCAAAAAGGGGCGCGACCGCAATGGTCACGCCCCCTCAACATCAACTATGTACCGCTCGGCCCCTACGCGAGTTTGGCTCCGACGATCTTTGCCGCTGCCGGCTTGTCGAAGTTGCCGCCGGTGGCCTTGCCCAGCGCGCCCATGACCTGGCCCATCTGCTTCTTGGACGTGGCGCCCAGCTCGGCGATGACCTGCTCGATCAGAGCCTCGAGCTCCTCGCCCGAAACCTGCGCGGGCAGCAGGCTCTCCAGAATCTTGACCTGCTCGGTCAGGTTGTCGGTACGCTCCTGGTCGGTGCCGGCCTTGATGGACATCTCCAGCGTCTCGCTCGTCTGCTTAATCAGACGCTTGATCATGCTGTTGACGTCTTCCTCGGTCACATCGCGGCGCTCGTTAACCTCGATATTCTTCACCTCGGCCTTAACCTGGCGAATGATGGACAGACGAACCTTGTCCTTGGCCTTCATGGCCGCGATCATTTCTTTCTGCAGCTCTTCGTTGGTCATCTGCAAATCCTCTCTAATAGGGTGGGCGGCACTCGCGCGAGCACCGCCCCATGATTACTCAGTCGTCGACGAATCGTCGGTCGAACTCTTGGTGACGCCCTTCAGGCTCACGTTATAGGGTACGTCCTTGGGCATGGGGTTAACGGTGATGTCGGCGTCCTTCTTGTACTGCTCCAGCCACTCGCTGTATGCAGTGCTGGCCGCCTGCGTCTTCACCACGTTAGAAACATACTTCTTGATGGCCTTGGGCACCTGGTTGATGTCATCGACCTGGCTATCGACATGGAAGTAGTCGGTGCACTTAATAATGTGATAGCCGTAGGTCGACTCGACCACGTCGCTCACATCGCCCTTGTTAAGCCCCTCGAGCGCCGTCTGGTAGCTGTCGACGAAGGTGGTGAGCTTATCCCAGCCTACGTCGCCCTTCTTCTCCTTGGAGCCGGTGTCGTCAGAGTACTGCTCCACGGCGTCCTCAAAGCTCAGCTCACCGGAGTTGATCTTGTCCAGGCACTCCTGCGCCTTGGCCTTGGCGGCAGCCTTGTCCTCGTCGGAAGCGTCGGAATCAACCTTGATCAGGATGTTCGACGAGCGACGGGCATCGTTGTAGTTGGACAGGTTCTCATTGATGTAATCGACGATCTCGCTGTCCTTGGGCTTGCTCGTGGGCGCGACGGCATCCTTGAGTTTCTGCTGCGCCAGGCTCTCCTTGAGCGAATCCTTGTAGGTGTCCTCGGTATAGCCGTAGGTCTTGAGGGTCTTCTTAAAGGCCTTGGCACCGCCCGCGCTCTTGCACGCGCCCTTCCAAGCCTTCTCGACCTCCTCGTCCGACACCGTCACGCCGTTCTCCTTCTGTGCCTGCTGAAGCAGAATCTGCTGCGTATAGGAGTCGATGAGTTGCTTGCGGTACTTCTTGGGCGTGAGGTCGTTGTCAACCAGATACTGCGCCCAATCCTCATCCTTGGTGTAGCCGTAGGACGTGCGCATGCTCATGATCTGCTTGGTCACGGTGTCCTCGGTGAGGTTGGTGCCGTTGATAGTTGCAGCAACACCGCCGGTCAGCTTGTAGCCCGAGGTGTCCTCGGCCTGCGACATAAGGCCGGAGCACGCCATCGCCGAGACGGAAAGCAGCATCGCCAGCACGCCGATGACCACTAGGACGATCTTGACGGTCTTAGACACGTACGTCTTGCGCTGCCTCTTGCGAGAGCTGGAGGCAGCGCGGGCCTGCTGCTCGGGCGTCGGCGCGGCCTCGGAGTTCTTTTTCTTATTTGCCATAGTTGGCCTTTCGCATAACGAATCGAACAAACGCCATTGTGTCACAACGCAGCCCCCGCGGCACGCTTGGTGCATTGGGGACAGGTTAATCTGCACCATTTTGGTGCAAAGGGGACAGCTCTGGCAGCCGGCAGTTAGGGACAGTCCCCAAGTGCCGACTCAGCCCCACCTTAGAAGTGACGGCGGATGGCGTCGACCATGCCCTGGGGCGTGGTCTGGCCGAGCACGTCGGCTGCGGCATCGGCGTCCATAAAGATGTTCATGAGTGCCTGCAGGGCCTCGACCTGGCCGCCCGGCTCGGCGATGCCCAAATTGATGACGATCTGCGCCGGCACCGGAGCGCCCATGCCAGCCATAGCGTTAAATGTCACGGGCGCGGCGGGCTTCACCACCGCGATATAGGGCTTGGCCACAAATCCCGGATCGGTATGCGGAATGGCAATGTTTGCCGCCGGCATGGCTAGACCCGTGGGATAGGCATCCTCGCGCGTGCGAACGGCGTCGAG
>JAXKFZ010000342.1:0-9666 GCA_036550635.1 Collinsella sp.
GAGTCGATGGCAAAGCAGGGTTGCGAAAAGCTCGGCTTGGACGCGTTTGATGCGTTGGTTCGCTGCGCCCGCACGTGCCGTCGCTTTGACGAGTCCATGCGCGTGCCGCGTGAGCTTTTGCTTGAGCTGGCGGAGCTGGCGCACCTGACTCCCTGTGGTGCCAATGCTCAGCGTCTGCGTTTTCATGTGGTAAGCGGTGCAGAGGACTGCGCGCGTGTATTTGACGAGCTTGCATGGGCCGGTGCGCTCAAGGATTGGCCGGGTCCCGATGAGGGCGAGCGCCCGACCGGCTACATCGCGATTCTTGCCGAGCGCGCCGTTCCGGGTAAGCCCGCCGCTCCTATTACTGAGGTCGACACGGGCATTGCCGCGCAGACGATGATGCTCGCCGCCCGCAGCGCCACGCCCGAGGTGGCTGCCTGCATGTTCAAGGCCTTTACGCCCCACGCGATCGATGCCATGGGGCTCGATAGCGACAAGTATGAGCTCAAGCTGATCATGGCGTTTGGCGTTCCGGCCGAGACGCAGGTGATCGATGCGATCGATTCCAACCCCGACGGCTCAATTAATTACTGGCGCGACGAGGCGCAGGTGCACCACGTACCCAAGCGCCCGCTTGCCGACGTACTGGTGTAGCTGAGCGTCACCGCGGTGTGATCCGGCGGTAAACCACCACAAAGGTACCTGTCCCCTTTGCGGTGGTGCGAGGGGAGGACGTGTGGCAGATTTGTATTTGGTGCGGCATGGGCAGACTGAGCTCAATGTGCAGAACATTTTGCAGGGTGGGCACGATTCGCCGCTTACGGCGCGCGGGCGCGAGCAGGCGCTGGCGACGCGCGCGGCGTTTGAGGCGCGTGGCGTGACCTTTGACCGTGTGTATTCCTCGCCGTTGGGCCGGGCGCGGCATACGGCTGAGCTAATTGCTGGTGAGGGCTGCTCGATAGAGCTGGTCGATGACCTGCGCGAGTGGCATTTGGGCTCGCTGGAGGGTACATCAAATCGCGAGATGCCGCCGCAGCCCTGGGGTGATTATCCGGTGGCCTTTGGTGGCGAGTCGGAAGTGCAGCTTCAGTCGCGCATGGTCGCGGCGCTGTCCCACATCATGGCCAGGCCGCAGCACGACTGTGTGCTGGCAGTCTCCCACGGCTCTTCCTGCCAGGAGTTTCTTGAGTATGTGACTGGCAGGGGAGAGCTACCCGACAACGGTGCCGTGCTTCATTTTGGCTATTGCGACGGTGCGTTTTCGCTCCTTGATTGGTAACGAACGAAAGGACCCCTATGAATAAAGACCTGTATCTGGTTCGTCATGGGCAGACAATATTCAACCTTAAGCGCATTATTCAGGGTTGGAGTGACTCGCCGCTCACGCAGCTGGGATGCGACCAGGCGGCGCGTGCCGGCATGTTCTTACGTGCGCGCGGCATTGAACCCGATCATGCCTACACCTCCACACTTCATCGCACCGAGCAGACTATCGCCAACCTGTGGCCGGGCTTGGCGTACGAGCGCCTGGACGGTCTGCGTGAGTGGTTCTTTGGCGACTTTGAGGCCGAGCGCGTGATGCTTATGCCCGAGCGCCCGTGGCGAGATTTCTATCGCCAGTTTGGCGGCGAGGGCCAGATGCAGGTGCGCGAGCGCATGGCGGCGACGATAACCGATCTTATGCGACGTCCGGACCACGAGTGCGTGCTCGCGGTGAGCCACGGTTCGGCTATCAAGGAGTTTTTGGACCACGTGCGGGGCGCGGCGGCCGACGAGCGCGAACGCGTGCCGGGCAACTGCTCAGTGCTGCATTTTGCGTTTGACGATGCGGCCGATACGTTTGAACTGGTCGAAGTCTTTACGCAGGAAGACTACGCGCGCGAGCTGGGGCTTGAACCGCTCGTGGCTACTGCGGGTCCGCAGCGCGGATAACGCGAGCGCGGCGGCACGGGTCGTCGGCATAACTTCTCGACGCAAAAGGGGCGGAGATGCATGTACCTGCTGCATCTCCGCCCCCTGTTTGTTGGGCTGCCGATTTTTGTGCTGGACGGTCTGGTCTTGCTAGAACCGCGCGACCTGGTGCGTGAGCAGACCCGTCGGAACCTGCGCCGCGCCGCCGCTGACCTGCGCGGCGGGGAAGAGCGCAGCTACGGCAAAGTTGAACGGCTCTTTGCCCGTGTAGGTGCCGGCGGCACGTGCATCGTCGGCCAGGAGCTGTGATGCCTCGACTAGTGCGACAGCGTAGGCAGGGTCGTCGGCCAGTGCCGGCTCCGGCGCCTGGTCGAGCATGGCGCGGATGGCCCCGACGGCGTCCTCGCGCTTGACCTCCCACACGCGGTGCGTAATGCCGGCGGGGTCGGTGACGGCATAGAGTGAAGCGCCCTCTTTTGCGGCGCCGAGGATGATATCCATGACGGGAGAGGCTTCGTAGACAAGCGTTACGGGACGGGGCTGTACCTTGAGGTCGGCGATTGCGCGCGCAGCGGCGGTCGTATCGGCGGCAACCGCGTCGCCGCCCGCCAGCGCACCAACCGGGCAGATCGCCACGACACCCGTCACACGTCCCGGCTCGCCCGAGCATTCGTACACGTAATACGCCGCACCCGGGTCCTTGAGCATCAGACCATCGGCAATGGCTCCGCGCAGAGCATCGTTGCCGCTCAGGATGCTGCCCATTGCAGGCAGCGCCTCGAGCACGCGGTCCTGAGCCGGGCGGATGCAGGGAAACGGAAGTGCTTTCATGGGCGGTCCTAACGCACGAGTCGGTTTGTTCGCGGCTTATTATGCCCCAACTTGGCCGCTCGCGTCCCAGAGCACGTTATCGGCGAGCGCGATTAGCACCTGCTGACAACGAACGATATCGGCGTGGGGCACATATTCGTTGGGCTTGTGCGCGAGCGCGAGCGACCCGGGACCGTAGCTCATGCAATTGCGGTTGTCTGTCTTGCCGGCAATGACGGCGGTGTCGGTGTAGCCGGTAAAGAAGCCGACGGTCGTGTCCGCGTCCGTCACGTCATCGGCGGCACGCTTGAGCGCTGCTAGAAGGGGAGAGTTCGGGTCGCGCTCGATGGCGGGGCGGTCGCCCGTCACGGTGTAGCTGCCATGGCAACCGGGAACGGCGGCTTCGGCGCCGGCGATGGCCTGCTCTACCATGCGCGTCGCGGCGGCCGTATCGGTCGGCGGGGTCAGTCGCATGTCGACCCAGGCTTTGGCGCGGTCGGGTACGACGTAGGGGCGATATCCGCCCTCGATTTGGCCAAACGTGATGGTCGAAGGCCCCAGCTCATTATGCACGGGCAGCGCCGCAAATGCGCGGCGAAGCGAGCACACGGCCTCGGCCATGGCGGCGACGGCATCCGCGCCCTTCCAAGGCTGGCTCGCATGCGCCGTGACGCCGGTCATCTCGATCTCGAACCACGTGCGACCCTTGTGCGCCACCTGGATCTGTCCGTCGGTGGGCTCGGTGTCCAGCGCCCATTCACGCGAGCCGACCCAGCCAGCATCGATGGCTGCCTCTGAGCCGCGCATAAAATCTTCCTCGTCGACCGAGCAGATGAGCGAAAAGCCGCGGCGGGGCAGCGCGCCATCCGCCGCCACGCGCTCGAGCGTATGGACCAGTGCGGCAATGGCGCAGGCCAGGCCACTCTTCATGTCGCAGGCACCGCGGCCGTAGAGCTTGTCGTTACGCACAACCGCTCCGAGTGGCGGCGTGTTTGCGTCCCAGCCATCGCCCAAGGTAACGGTATCCATGTGGCAGATATAGACCAGCCGCGCCTCGTCGCTCAAACCGGGCACGGTGACCATGAGATTGCGGCGTCCGGTCAGCACCTCGAGTTCCTCAACCTGCACGGCATGGAGCACCGGATGGCTCAACCGCCCCAGTTGAGCCTCAACCAACGCTTTGATATAGCGTTCAATCTCGCCCTCATACGCACCTGGGTCGGAACTGTCGATCCGCACGAGTCCTTGCGTAAGCCGCCAAGCAAAATCTGCATCAACCATAGGCACCTCACAGATAGTTAGGTCAACATACAGATTGTATGCCAAGAAGCGGCTCAGTGCATTTAATGGAGCGCTCACAAAAATGGGGGCGCCTCTCGTGCGAAAGGCGCCCCCGCGGGCATTCAATGTCAGCGACGGGCAGGCCACATGGGGAACTGCCCGTCAGATCAGCCGGCGCTACTTGATCACGCGCACGCGATACATCGACGGAATCTGCTTGAGCGCCTCGATGGTGCTGCTGTCCAGGTGCTCATCGGTGTCGAACATGGTGTAGGCGTTCTCGCCGGCGGACTCGTTGGTCATACGCTGCACGTTGGCGTTGTCCTTGGCCAGGATGGCCGTGATCTGGCCGATCATGTTGGGCACGTTGGCGTGCAGGCAGGCAATGCGGCTTGCGGCGCGCGCCTTGCCCATGCTGCAGGCGGGGTAGTTGACGCTGTGCGCGATGTTGCCGTTCTCCAGGTAATCCTTGAGCTCGCTGATGGCCATGTCTGCGCAGTTGGCCTCGGCCTCGCCGGTGCCGGCGCCCGAGTGCGTGGTGATAAACGTATTGGGCATCTTGACGGTCTTGGGAGTGGCAAAGTCGCAGCTAAACCAGCTGAGCTTGCCTGCACGCAGGGCGGCGTCGACGGCGTCCTCGTCAATGATGGTCTCGCGTGCGTAGTTGATGAGCACGGCGTCCGGTGCCAGCAGGTTAATCTGCTCGGTGCTGATCATGCCGATGGTGTCGGCCTTGCTGGGCACGTGCACGGTGAGGTAGTCGCAGCCGCGGCAGAGATCCTCGAGCGTGCCCACGCGCTGCACCTCGCGGCTCAGCACCCACGCGTGCTCAACGGAAATGAACGGATCGTAGCCATAGACGTCCATGCCCAGATCGACGCAGGCGTTGGCGACCTTGGAGCCCACGTTGCCCAGGCCGATGACACCGATGCGCTTGCCCTTGAGCTCGCGGCCCACAAAGGCCTTCTTGGCCTTTTCGGCATCGACCTGAATCTCGGGGTCGTCGGCGTTGTCACGCACCCAGTTCATCGATTGCACCACGCCGCGGCTCGAGAGCACCAGCATGCCTAGGACGAGCTCCTTAACGGCGTTGCTGTTGGCGCCGGGGGAGTTAAAGACGACGACGCCCTTCTTGGCGTACTCCTCGACGGGGATGTTGTTGACGCCGGCACCGCAGCGGGCGATGGCGCGGATGCCCTCGGGCAGCTCGTAGCCGTGCAGGTCGGTCGAGCGCATCAGGATCGCGTCGGCCTCTTCGGCGGTGCTCACAAATTCGTAGCCCTCGCCAAACTCGACTTTGCCGTCCTTGGTGATATCGTCGATGGTCTTAATCTTACGCATGGAAAAACTCCTTAGCAGGTTTTGATCTAAACAGGGTGGTTTGAGATGGCTGGTCGGCCCGCGTGCTGCGGGCTAGTTAGATCGCGGGCTCAAACTATGCTGCGCTTCGAAGTCCTTCATGTACGAGGCCAGTGCCTGCACATCTTCCATGGTTACGGCGTTGTAGACGCTAGCGCGCATGCCGCCTACCAGACGATGGCCCTTGACGTTTTGAATCTGGTGCTCGGCCGCGCCTGCGACAAAGGCCGCGTCGAGCTCGGCGTCGCCGGTACGGAACGTGACGTTGGCGATGGAGCGACTGTCGGCCTGCGTAGTGCTATGGAACAGCTCGCTGTGCTCGAGCAGGTCATAGAGCAGATTGGCCTTGGCCCAGTTGCGCTCGGCCATGGCGGCAAGTCCGCCGGTTTTCTCAACCCAACGGAACACCTTGCCGCATACGTAGATACCAAAGGTGTTGGGCGTGTTGAGCATGGAGCCCTTGGCGGCCTGGGCCTTGAGGTCCATGTACTGCGGCGTTTGCGCAAAGGCGGAGCCATCTGCGATGAGGTCGTCGCGCACGATGACCACGGTCACGCCCGCGGCGCCGGCGTTTTTCTGCGCGCCGGCGTAAATGAGCCCGTAGCGCTCAACGTTGAGCGGCTGCGACAGAAAACAGCTCGAGACATCGGCGACCAGCGGCACATCGCCGCAAGCGGGCAGCTCGTGGTACATGGTGCCAAAGATGGTGTTGTTCTGGCAGATGTAGACGTAGTCGAGCCCGTCGCCCGCGGCCTCGTCGGCAATGCGCGCGTTGATGTCGGCCATGTTGGGAATGCGGTCGAAGTTGGTGTCCTCGGAGCTCGCGAGCAGCACGGCCTCGCCGTACTTGGCGGCTTCTTTGTATGCCTTGTTGGCAAAGTTGCCGGTCACGATGTAGCCGGCGCGGCCGCGGCGCATGAGGTTCATGGGGATGCCCGCAAACTGCAGCGTGGCGCCGCCCTGCAAAAACAGGACGCGGTAGTTGTCGGGGATGTGCAGCAGGTGACGCAGGGTTGCCTCGGCGTCGTCGATGATCTGCTGGTACATGCTAGATCGATGGCTCATCTCGAGCACGGACATGCCGCAACCGCGGTAGTCCATCATCTCGTCGGCGATCTCGGCGAGCACGCTTGTAGGCAGTGCGGCCGGGCCAGCTGAGAAGTTGTGCACACGTGCCATCTTCTAGTCTCCCTCGTAGTCGTTTGAACGTTCGGGATACTTTAGCACAGTGGAGCGCCAGGCGCGACCGCATCACGGTAAAACTCGACTACGCCGCTATGATTTACAGGATGGTTACATGGGGGAGGGGTGCTTTACTCCTCAGGCAAATCCAAATCTGCGAGCGAAGGCATGAGGTTCTCTAGGCGCTTGATCTCTTCGTCGCAAATTAGCTACCTCCTGGTCACTACGACGCCAGTGTGGCAATGACGGCTTCGTCGCCGGCGTATATTAGGGTGTTGCCATCGGGGATGATCGTCTGGCCTTCGCGCTTGAGCATCACCACAATAAACGGATGCTTGCCTTGCGACACATCGCACAGGCGCTGGCCGGCCCAGCGACCGTGGGGTGTCACGGTGACCTCGCGCAGTGTAACCTCGGCACGCTCTTCGAACGTTGGGGCGGCCATCACCAGCAGATCGCCTTCCTGGATCACGGTGTCGCCATTGGGCAGTACCGGGTGCGCACCGTCGCGCAGCACCAGGACCACGAGCATATCTGTGGCGCTGCCAATGTCCGCGAGCGAGCGTCCGGCAAACGGATGTCCAGCGCCCACCTTGAGCTTTACAAACGACATGCCGTCCTCGTCGCGGTAGTCGTTAAAGGTGCGGCGCACGTCGCCGGTCGCATCGATCATATCGAGCTTCTTCGCCACCGCCGGCAGAAGCGAGCCCTGCACCACAATGCTCGACACGGCAATCACAAACACCAGGTCAAATAGGTCGTGTCCGCCGGGAACGCCGGCCACCACGGCAAAGAGACTAAAGACGACCGAAGCTGCTCCGCGCAGACCCGCCCAGCTTACGAGCGCAACCTGGCGAGGGTTCGTCCTAAACGGCGCCAGCAGCATGCCTACGGCGATGGGGCGGCTCGCAAAGAGCATAAACGCCATGAGTGCCAGGCCCGGTAGCAGCATTTGCGGCAGGCGTGCGGGTGTAACGAGCAGGCCCAGCAAAAAGAAGATGGTCATCTCTGCCATCTCGGTGAGGGTGTCAAAGAAGTGCGCCATCTCGACTTTGCCGGTGATGTCGCTGGCACCCAGCACAACGCCGGCCAGGTATACAGCCAAAAAGCCGTTGCCGCCCAGGTAGCTCGGCAGCGCGTAGGCGACGATGGCCACGGCGAACAAAAAGATGGTCTGCGCGTCCTTGGCCGTTGCGTGCGCGCGTTCAATCAGGCGGCCCGCCGCCCAGCCGATGGCAAGGCCCAGGCCCACGCCCAGGATAATCTGCTTGGCCAGCAGTGCGGGAATGTTGATGTCGCCGCCGGCCGCGAGTGTAGCGAGCACAGCGGTGAGCATGTAGGCGACGGGGTCGTTGGAGCCCGATTCGACCTCGAGCAGCGAGTCGGTGCCGCCCCTCAGCGAAAGGCTGTGCTCGCGCAGAACGCTAAAGACGCTGGCCGCGTCGGTGGACGCCACGACCGATCCCAGCAGCAGGCCGCCGATCCAGTCGAAACCCAGCACAAAGTGGGCGAATACGCCGGTGATGCCGGCAGTGATGACGACGCCGAGCGTGCTCAGCAGCACCGCCGGCGCAGCGACGGGCTTGGCGCGGTCGATATTGGTGTTAAAGCCGCCGTAGAACATGATGAACAGCAGCGCCGTGCTGCAGACGGTTTCGGTGAGTGCGTAGTCGCTAAAGTCGATATGCGTCGGGCCGTTGACGCCCAACAGCATGCCGAGCGCGATAAAGATGAGCAGGGTGGGGAAGGGGAGTTTTTTGCCGACGGGTTTGATGGTCAGGCACAAAATGATGACGAGGCCGATAAAGAGAAGGATCTGGTTCATGGATAGTGTCCGCTCCTGGGTGGTTGGCGTGGCACGGTCAGTTGTCTGTGGTTATTTGTACCCAAAGATGGTGGGTTTATGGGGTTGGATTGCGGGCGTGCGCGATATCGTCATAGACGGCTGCCGTCTTTGCCTCTGCTCGGAAACCCTTTCCAGCTTTATTGCAACGGAGTACAATGGGTAACGTTTAAGTTCAACTTGAAGTTTTAGTTGCGGCGCCGGGCTTAGGCCGCAATGCAAGGAGAGGCGTACCATGGCGATCTATGTGACATCTGATGCTCACGGGCACGTGCGTGCGCTTGACGAGGCCCTGTCCAAGATTTCGTTGACGTCCGACGACACGCTGTACGTGTTGGGCGACATGATCGATCGCGGGCCCGATCCGGTCGGCGTTATTAAGCTCGTGCGCTCGCTGCCCAACGCCCGCGTGCTCAAGGGTAATCACGAGCAGATCATGCTCGATGCCATCGTTGGCCAGGATCCGCTCGATGCCGAGACCTGGGATATCAACGGTGGCTGGACGACGCGCGAGCAGCTCAACGACATGGAATTTGAGGCATACGAGGAGCTCGTGCGATGGATGGCCGCGCTGCCGCTCTACGCGGTGGTCGAGACTGCCGAGCGGCCGTACCTGCTGGTGCACGCCGGCATTCAGACCGAGGCGGCGCGTGCGTTTTTGCTTGAGCATGGTGTCGATTGCGGCGACGGCAGGGGAGCGGTCGATGCCGATCGCGAGCTGCTGCAGCAAATGCTCGCCGTACAGTCGTCCGATGACTTGCTCTGGATTCGCCATGGCTATTGGGATGCCCCGACGGGGCTGCTTTCTGCCGAGGGCAAGGGTTCGGTCGTGGTGAGTGGCCACACGCCAACGGTGTCGCTCGGGCGTTATTGCGAGGTCGGTGGTCTTGCGGGGCTCGATGAGGAATCGGGACGAGGGCAGATCGTGCGCTTGGGCGGCGAGGACACTGCCGGCGTGCCCGATCGCATCGATATCGATTGCGCCGCCGCCACCGGCTCCGAGTTCGGTCGCGTGGGCATCCTGCGGCTCGATGATGGGGCGGAGTTCTACGCGAATATCAACCCGGGCGAATAATCGGTGCAAGGGGTAGCTAATTTTGGACGGGGCCTTTTTTGACTACTTTTGCCCTTCTGCCCGCAAATTGATTTTTCAGGGACGGGGATTAAATAAGGCTCTGTTAGACCAGGATTGACATACATGTGTCCCCACGGTGCCATATCGTTGACCCCATAGACCGCGATGATGGGGGCAGCATGAACGCCGAAGACCTGGTCCTCAACTTCAAGAAGGGCATGGC
>JAXKFZ010000343.1:0-2632 GCA_036550635.1 Collinsella sp.
CACCGCATTACCGAGGTGCTGGCCGCCGAGCCCACGATCGCCGATCCCGCCGAGCCCGTGCTCGAGGTTGCCGACGGTTCCATCGACTTTGACCACGTGAGCTTTAAGTATTCCGCGCATGCGAAGCGCCAGGCGCTCGACAATATCGACCTGCACATTAAGAGCGGCGAGACCATCGGCATCATCGGCGGCACCGGCTCGGCCAAGTCCACGCTCGTAAACCTCATCGCCCGTCTGTACGACACCACCGAAGGTACCGTGCGCGTGGGCGGCGTGGATGTGCGCGACTACGACTTGGACGCTCTGCGTCACCAAGTGGCCATGGTGCTGCAGAAAAACGTGCTGTTTAGCGGCACCATTGCCGAGAACCTGCGTTGGGGCGACCCGAACGCCACCGACGAAGAGGTCCGCGAGGCGGCACATCTGGCCTGCGCCGACGAGTTTGTCGATGGCTTCCCCAAGGGCTATGACACCTGGATCGAGCAGGGCGGCTCCAATGTCTCGGGCGGTCAGAAGCAGCGCCTGTGCATTGCGCGTGCCCTGCTGCGTCGCCCCAAGATCTTGATCCTGGACGACTCCACCAGCGCCGTCGACACCAAGACCGACGCCAAGATTCGCGCAGGGTTGGCAAGCTATCTGCCCAACACGACCAAGCTCATCATCGCCCAGCGCATTAGTTCCGTGCAGGATGCAGACCGCATCATCGTCATGGAGGGCGGCCGCATCGCGCAGATCGGCAACCACGATGAGCTGCTCAAGACGAGCGAGATCTACCGCGAGACCTTTACCTCGCAGAACAAGATGTCTGCCGAGGGCGAAGAGGCCGTCGAAGCCGACACCGAGGCATCCGCAACACAAGCTCAGACCCAGGAAGGAGGCGAGGCACATGAGTAAGGCAACGACCGCCGAGCGCGCGCTCAACCGCAAGGGTGGCACCATGTCGCGCCTCATCAAGACGCTCTTTGGCTTCTACCCCGTGCTTTTGCCCCTCGTCGTCGTCGGCGTGGTGCTCTGCGCCATCATCAACTCCATCGGCGCGACCTTCCTTCAGAGCGCCCTGCAGATTATTAGCGAATCGTGGCAGTCGGGCGATTGGGAAGCTGCACAGCCCAAGATCGCACAGCTCGTGACCACCCTCGCCTGCATCTACGGCGTCGGCATCCTGTCCTCGCTGTTCTGGAACCGCGCCATGGCCATCGTCACGCAGGGCTCGCTCGAGAAGCTGCGCGAGAAGATGTTCAACCGCATGCAGGACCTGCCGATTCGCTACTTCGACACGCACCAGCGCGGCGACATCATGAGCCACTACACCAACGACATCGACACGCTGCGCCAGATGATCAGCCAGTCGCTGCCCAACCTGCTCATGACGACCATCGTCATCGTCACGGTGTTCTTTATCATGCTGTACTACAGCGTTTGGATGTGCCTGGTCATTGTGGCAGGCGTCGCCTTTATGACCTTTATGACCAAGCTGCTCGGCTCCAACTCCGCGCGCTTCTTCATTGCGCAGCAGACCGAGCTCGGCGTTGTCGAGGGCCATATCGAGGAAGTCATGAACGGCCAGAAGGTCGTCAAGGCATTCTGCCACGAGTCTGCCGCCGAAGCCGATTTTGACGAGCGCAACGAAAAGCTCTTCGAGGTCTCGCAGAAGGCCAACATGTACGCCAACATCCTCATGCCCATCCTTATGAACCTGGGCAACCTGCTCTACGTGCTGGTCGCACTGGCCGGCGGCATTTTCCTAGCGCTGGGCGTGCCCAACCTGAGCATCTCGGGCATGGCGCTGTCCATCGCCGTCGTGGTGCCGTTCCTCAACATGACCAAGCAGTTCTGTGGACAGATCGGCCAGATCTCGCAGCAGATCAACGCCGTGGTCATGGGCCTCGCCGGCGCCGACCGTATCTTTGAGCTCATCGACGAGGAGCCCGAAGCCGACGAAGGCTATGTGACGCTTGTCAACGCTCAGGTGAACCCCGATACCTGGCAGCTCGAGGAGGCCGACCACCACACTGGCATGTGGGCGTGGAAACATCCGCACCGCGCAACCGGCGAGATCGAGTACGTGCCGCTGCGTGGCGACCTGGTCATGGACAACGTCGACTTTGGCTACACGCCCGACCACGAGGTGCTGCACGGCGTGTCCGTGTTTGCCAAGCCGGGCCAGAAGGTCGCGTTTGTCGGCGCCACCGGTGCCGGTAAGACGACCATCACCAACCTCATCAACCGCTTCTATGACATCGCCGACGGCAAGATTCGCTACGACGGCATCAACGTCAACAAGATCCGCAAGGCAGACCTGCGCCGCTCGCTGGGCGTGGTGCTGCAGGACGTAAACCTGTTCACCGGCACCGTGATGGATAACATCCGCTACGGCAATCTGGATGCCACCGACGAGGAGTGCATCGCGGCAGCAAAGCTCGCCGGCGCGGACGACTTTATCACCCGCCTGCCCGACGGCTACGACACGATGCTCACCGGCAACGGCGCCCAGCTGTCGCAGGGCCAGCGCCAGCTGATCTCGATCGCACGCGCCGCCGTCGCCGATCCGCCGGCGATGATCCTGGACGAGGCCACGTCGAGCATCGATACCCGCACCGAGGCCATCGTGCAAGCCGGCATGGACAAGCTC
>JAXKFZ010000344.1:0-1522 GCA_036550635.1 Collinsella sp.
GCGATGCGAAGCCAAGAAGGCCTTCATGCCGGCGCCATCACAATCCGAGGCGCCCGTTGCCACAAACCAGATATCGTGACCGAGCAGCTCATCATCGCCCATAGAGGCGACAGCCGAGAGCATATCTTCGGAAGAAGCGCCATCGGAAGACGTAGCGCCGCCCTTCCAGCCATCGTTATCGTCCTCGAAGTTATCCCACGAACCGATACCGCGACCGGACTTCTTGGCATCGTAATCGTCTTCGACGCCCAGCCAATCACTCATGCTGTCCTGCTCGTTTTTCCTTTTACGACCGAACAGGCCACCCAGGCCGCGTTTGCGAGACTTGGGTGCCGCCGGGGCGGGAGCCGAAATGGTCTCGATCGGCTGCGCGCCCGACGCAACGGGCATAGAAGGCGCAACGGGTGCCGATGTGGGTTCGGGACCCTGGGCAGTAGCAAAGGGGTCGTTGACCTGGGCAGAGGGATCGGGAAGGTCGAACAGCGACGTGCGAGACGCAACGTTTGCCTGCTTCATAGACGGCAGCGACGGATCGGGGACCGAAGCCAGCGGAGACGAGGAAGGTGCAGGCGACGGTGCCGACGCCGGATCGGGAACATTCATCTGCGGACGCGGCGATGCCTGGGAGGAAATCTGGGCCATAAGGGAATCGACCGTTTCGTCCTGGGTGGGAGCGACATTGGCAACCGTGGCACCGGAACCACTCGGGGTCGGCATGGTGAAAATCTGCGTGGAGTAAGGCCTCGACTCATCCGTCTCGGGAGTCTCGGAAACCGCAGGCACTTCCTCCTGCTCGACCTCGGTCGAATCACCTTGATCGGCTGCCGCGTATTGCTCTTCGTCAGAGTTGGCCTCGACGGACTCGTCCTCGGCGGCATCTTGGATTTCGGCAGCATCAATGGGCTCGTCATCGTCTGCCGCGTCGCCCTGCTCATCGGAAACAGGAAGGGGCTCGGCAATTGCGGTGCCTTGCTTTTCAAACGTTATCGTGGAATCGAACTGCGCGGCATCAAACGACATGGTGCTATCGACGTGCTGCTGAGCCTCGAAAGACGTTGTTGCCTCAACAACATCCGCTGACGTCGGTTGCTGGGACTCAAAGGACGTCGTAGCTTCGGCAGCGTCGACGGGCCCGGACTGCATAGCCTCGTTCTGCTCGAA
The DNA here is from genome assembly GCA_036550635.1 of Collinsella sp. Taxonomy (GTDB): domain Bacteria; phylum Actinomycetota; class Coriobacteriia; order Coriobacteriales; family Coriobacteriaceae; genus Collinsella. The sequence goes on from JAXKFZ010000344.1 coordinate 1,162, forward strand.
CTCTTGCGCCGCGCGCTCACGTGCCGCCTCGGCTGCCTGCTGCTGAGCGATAGCCTCCTGCTCGGCAGCCTCGCGTGCGGCAGCGCGCTTCTCCTCGAAATCGTCGACAAATTTCCTGCCCTTTGCAAGCGCACCCTTAAAGAAGCTGGAAGCGCTGGCGCCAATCGAAGAGAACGCGGATGCAATATCGGCATGGGGCGTTGCCGCGGGAATCTCGGCAGAGAAATCAGTATCGCTCTCGTAAGACACGCGCCTCGGCTGTTCAACGTAATCGTCGTCAGACTCGTCCGCAACGTCTTGCGCCGGCGCGGCGGGAGCCAAAATGTCCAGTCCTGCCGCGGGATCGATCGCGGACACCGCC
>JAXKFZ010000345.1:0-1890 GCA_036550635.1 Collinsella sp.
CTCGACCTGCTGGTTGGCACGGAAGGCGTCCGTGGCACGCAGGAGCTTGTCGACCATCGTCGTCTTGCCGTGGTCGACGTGAGCGATGATGGCGATGTTCCTCAGATTGTCTACGCGCATGTAGTTCCCCTATCTTCTATCCATATACAAACGGCACGCGTATGCGACCCGCCCAGCAACACAACGCTCAGCGGGAATATTGAGCCTTTTACCGAAAACTCGTTTATTTTAGCGATTTTAGATAAGAGGGGTTTCCTCACCTGCAGGTTCAGGGTCGCTCCACATAAAACCATCGCCGGCACCCATGCCCTCATACAGCACGTATGCCGAAAAACCGCTCTCGAGCGTGGTTTCAAAGAAGCTCACAAGCAGAGCATCGTGGTAGCCGCCGTCAATCTCGACGCAGCCGGTGTAGCCGATGGCATAGCGGGCGATACGGCCCAGGCCCTCGTCCTTAAGACCCATCTTGTGCTCGGAAATAAAGTTGGTGGCCGCCTCCAGGCACGCCTCTTCGCCGTCCTCGTCGAGCGCCGCCAGATAACGGTTGGAAGCGGCGTCCTCGATCGCCACAACTACGCCCGGATTCTCACCGGCGGCAAGGTCGTCCAAGAACGCACCAATCAGGTCACACACCATGGCGTCGAGCTCGGCGGAGACGTTACCGGCGTCCTGCATATCCTGTGCCATCTTTAGACCTTCCCATCGAGTCTGGCGTCGTTACAGTTCTTGTGCCTCGGCGGCGATCTTGGCGGCAGCGTCGCGGGCGCGCATCATGTCCGCCGCGCGCTTGTCGAGCACCTTGATCTGGTTTGTCAGCATTACCGCATCGACCACGCCCCAGATCACCAGGCCCGTAGAGATCGAAAACCCAAGCGCACCAACTGTACCACGAAGGCGCGAGCAGATTGCCGCGACAAGGGCGGAGATGACAACCATCTTGATAAACGAGCCGCGGCGTTCGCGAAGCGTGCGGGCCTGCGTCACATAGGCAATGCGAGCCGCCTCAGAAGCCTCCGAGCGCATCTGGGCCTCGCGGGCGATCGCAGCTGCCTCGGCCGACATACCGCCGGCCATCAGCGAACGCCCCGCATCCTGGCCGCCCCGCATTTAGAAGTCATCGGGGGAGAGCGTATGGACGAACTCGTCGAACTTCTCGAACTCCTGCTCGTCGTCGACATCCTCGGCGTGGGTGGAAACAGTGCCCAGACGATTCATGATGTCGTCCTCCACAAACATGGGGGCATTGCTGCGCACGGCAAGGGCAATGGCGTCACTGGGGCGGGCGTCGATCTTGCGCTCCTCGCCATCGGCCAGTACGACGATCGTCGCGTAGAACACCGGCGGCTCGGCGCGAACGATCTCGATGCGCTCGAGCTTGGCGCCCAGGGCGTCAACGGTATCGAGCAGCAGGTCATGGGTAATCGGGCGCTCGGCGCGGCCGCTATCGATGCCGCGGCTGATGGCAGCAGCTTCAAACGAACCAGTCTGAATGGAAAGGGAGCGCAGTGGCGCGGGCGAGTCCGATTTGCTGCTGCGCTCACGAAGCACGATAAGCGATGGCACGGGACCGGCGGCCATGACGATGGTCTCTATGTCGACACGAACCATGGAACACCTCCGGTACGTAGCGGTTAACACGCGGCAGCCCGCCGCATTGAATAGCTATACTACCCAATCTTTCGCCCAGCACACAAAACCAAAATGAGATTTATCGCAGACAAGAAAAAAGCCCCGAGGCAATTGCCCCGAGGCTCTTCACAGTTTTGATGGTGGACCTGACAAGATTCGAACTTGTGACCTCCCGGTTATCAGCCGGACGCTCTAACCAACTGAGCTACAGGTCCATCATGGTGGAGGTTAGGGGGATCGAACCCCTGACCTCAGGCTTGC